>CAXTVL010000281.1:2030-4260 GCA_964247515.1 uncultured Acetobacteraceae bacterium
ACTCGTGGCGGCGCGACTGCGCGACGTCGCACGCCCCGGCGACCTGGTGGCCCGGCTGGGCGGCGACGAGTTCGTGGTGCTGGCGCCGCTCGACCTGCCCGGGCCGTCGCAGGCCAACCCGCACCAGGCGCACGACGCGGCGGCGCAGCTCGCCCGGCGGGTCGCGGCCATCCTCGAACAGCCGTTGCAGCTGGCCGAGGGCGCCGTCGCGCAGGTGACGGCCAGCATCGGCATCGCCCTGGCGCGCTCCGAGCGGGACGGCGCCGACGCGCTGCTGCACCGCGCCGAGCTGGCGCGAGAGCGGGCCACGGCCGAGGGCGGCGACCGATTCCGTTTCTTCGAGTCCGGGATGGACGCCCATATCCGCGCGCGCGCGGCACTCGAGGGCGAGCTACGCCGCGCGGTCGCCGGCGACGTCATCGTGCCGCATTTCCAGCCGCTGGCGCGGCTCGACACCGGCCGGGTGATCGGCTTCGAGATGCTGGCGCGCTGGCCGCATCCGGAGCGCGGCATGGTGCCGCCCGGCGAGTTCATCCCGGTCGCCGAGGAACTCGGCCTGATCGGCCCGATGACGGAGCGGCTGCTGCGCCGCGCCTGCTCTGTTGCAGCGAGCTGGCCGGGCGACACCCTGCTCGCCTGCAACGTCTCGCCGCTGCAGCTTCGCGACCGCGCGCTGCCGGCCATGGTGCGCGCGGCGCTGGAGGCGTCCGGGCTGCCCGCGCACCGGCTCGAACTCGAGATCACCGAGAGCGCGCTGGTGGGCGACCTCGATCTGGCGCGCGAACTGCTGGACGAGTTGAAGGCATTGGGCGTGCACCTGGCGCTGGACGATTTCGGCACCGGGTATTCGAGTCTGCGGCAGTTGCAGGCGCTGCCGTTCGACAAGCTCAAGATCGATGCCGGCTTCGTCGCCACGATGGCGCAGAACGTCGAGAGCCGGAAGATCGTGGCGGCCGTGGTGGGTCTCGGCCGCAGCCTCGGCCTCGTCACCGTGGCGGAGGGTGTCGAGCAGCCTGACACGGCGGCGCTGCTGCGCGAGCTCGGCTGCGACGTGGGGCAGGGCTGGCTGTTCGGTCGGCCAGGCCCCGCGGAGGCGGCGGCGGCGCTGCTGTGCCGGAAGGTCGAGGAACGGGCGGCGTTGGCGGCCTGACCGCCGCCCGTCACGCCATCTGTGGCGCCACCTCGTCGGTCCAGACCCGGAAGCTCGCCAGCGTGTTCGGCCCGAACGTGGTGCTGAGCGCCACGTCGGTGGCGTCGCGTCCCCAGGCCATCAGCACCCGGCCGATGCGAGGCACGTTGTGCCGCGCGTCGAAGGTGTACCAGTGGCCGTCGAGATAGGCCTCGAACCAGCCGGAGAAATCCATCGGCGAGTCCGACACCGGCACGCCGATATCGCCCAGGTAGCCGGTGCAGTAGCGCGCCGGGATGTTCATGCAGCGGCACAGCGTCGTCGCCAGGTGCGCGAAATCGCGGCACACGCCCACACCCTCGTTGTAGGTCTCCCAGGCGGTGCGGGTGGCGCGGGCGTACTGGTAGCCGAAGGTGACGTGGCTGTGGACAAAGTCGCAGATCGCCTGCACCCGTGCCCAGCCCGGGACGGTGTGGCCGAACAACTGCCAGGCGATGCCGACCAGGTGCTGCGTCTCGCAGTAGCGGCTGCCCAAGAGGTAGAGCAGGGTTTCCTCCGGCAGCGCCTCGACCGCGAGCTGTTGCGCTTGGGGCACCACCGGGTCGGGCAGGCCGGTGTCGCGCACCAGGCCGGTGCTGCTGATCCGGGTGCGGCCGGGGGGCGCCACCAGGCGGGTGCACCAGTTGCCGAAGCTGTCGCGATAGCCCGTCACCGGCACCACGGGATCGGTGGTGAGATAGTCGGGCACCACGATGTCCGAGGCGCGGGTGTAGTGAACGTTCAGCATCAGCAGCATTGGCACCGGCTGCGGACAATCGTAGATGAGCTCGTAGCCGACACGGATTTCCATGGGCGTGTCCCTTCTCGACGGTGCGCGCTAGACAAAACCTAGCAAGAAGCGCGCCGTCAAGCGGCGGGCAGCTCCGGCACCTTCATGCCGGCCTGCACCGCCGGCCGGCCGCCCACCGCCGCCGCCCAGCGGGCCAGGTTCGGCCGCGCGTCGAGCGACTTGCCGAGCCGCCTCGCGGCGCCGTCGATCCACGGCCAGGTCATGATGTCGGCCCGGCCGTATTGCGCGCCGCCGCGGTGCGCGCTCCGCGG
>CAXTVL010000282.1:0-4260 GCA_964247515.1 uncultured Acetobacteraceae bacterium
CGAGGTCCCGGTAGACGGGGATGGTCGCGGCCACCTCCGGCGCGACCCGCGCGAGGGCGCAGGCCGGGCAGCGCGACGCCACCATCCGCGTCGCGTCCCCCACGCCCGCGGGCGCGGTCGAACCCGTCAGCACGGCCAGCCCGGGCGGCCTGCTGCTGCTGATGCAGACCGGCGAGTTCCTGCTGTTCGACCAGCCGGACCTCGTGCTGCGCCCGATGCTGGCGCTGTCCTGGAAGGCCAACGAGGACGGCACCGTCTGGACCTTCAAGCTGCGCCCCGACGTGAAGTTCCACAACGGCCATGTGCTCAACGCCGCCGACGTGGTGGCGACGATGGACCGCCTGGCCGACCCGAAGAACGGGTCCAACGCGCTCTCGGCGTTCCGCGGCGTGCTGTCGGTGGGCGGCACGCGCAAGGTCGATGACCTGACGGTCGCGTTCCACCTGGACGCGCCGAACGGCAACTTCCCCTTCCTCGTGTCGTCCGACAACTACAACGCGGTCATCCTGCCCGCCGACTACGCCGGGGACTTCGAGAAGACCTTCATCGGCACCGGGCCGTTCAGGCTAGAGAAGTACACGGCCAAGGTGGGCGCGAGCTTCGTCCGCAACCCCGACTACTGGGGCACGAAGGCGCTGCCGGCGCGCACCGAGTTCACCTTCTTCGCCGACCAGCAGTCGCAGATCCTGGCGCTGCAGGGCGCACAGGTGGACATCGTGTCACAGGTCACGGTGCAGGGCGCGCAGGGGCTGCTGTCCAACCCCGACGTGAGGATCATCAAGGTGCGCGCGGCCATCCACCGGCAGCTCCATATGCGGACCGACATGCCGAAGTTCGCCGACAAGCGGGTGCGGCAGGCCATCGCCATGACCCTTGACCGCCCGGCCATCGTCGCCGGGCTGTTCCGCGGCCTCGCCGAACCCGGCAACGACTCGCCCTTCGCCCCGGTCTATCCCTCCACCGACCCGGCGGTGCCGCAGCGCAAGAAGGACATCCCGGCCGCCCGCGCCCTCCTGGCCGCCGCCGGCGTGCCCAACGGGTTCGAGGCGACGCTCACCACCGAGCGGCTGCAGGAGGTCCCCGACTACGCCGTCCTGGTGCAGAACGCCTGCCGGGAGATCGGGATCAAGCTCAACCTCAAGATCGAGACGGACGCCGCCTACTACGGCAAGGCGCAGCCGGGCCAGTCCGACTGGCTCGATTCGGAGATGGGCATCACCGACTACGGCCATCGCGGCGTGCCCAACGTGCTGCTGGGCGCGCCGCTGCAGAGCGGCGGGGCGTGGAACGCCGCCCATTTCAGCAGCCCGGCCTACGACGCGCTGGTGGCGCAGTACATCGCCACGACCGACCTCGGCCGCCAGCGGGAGGCCGCCGGCAAGATCCAGGCGCTGCTGCTCGACGAGACGCCGGTGATCTTCGCGTACTTCTACAACTTCCTGACGGCGACCGCCGCGAACGTCGGCGGCCTCACGGTGACGGCGATCCCGCAGCTCTTCCTCGCGAACGCGACGATCACTTGATGCCGGCCATCGCGCGGCAGGCCGGGCGGCGGCTGGGCCTCGCCGCGCTGACCCTCGTGCTGCTCAGCATGGTGGTGTTCGCCGGCGCGCAAGTGCTGCCGGGCGACGTGGGCCGGGCGGTGCTGGGGCCGCTCGCCGACCCCGACGCGGTGGCGGCGATCAACCACGAGGTCGGCGCCGACCGCCCGGCGGTCGAGACCTACCTCAACTGGGTCGGCCACTTCGTCACCGGCGACATGGGCCGCTCCTACACCTTCCGCACCCCTGTGGCGCCGTTCGTCGGCAGCGCCCTGCTCAACTCGCTGAAGCTCGCGGCGGTCGCCCTGGTCATCACCGTGCCGCTGTCCATCGGCGCCGGGGTGTATGCGGCGATGCGCGCCGGGCGCTGGCAGGACCGGGCGATCAGCGTGGCCAGCCTGTCGCTCACGGTCGTGCCGGAGTTCGTGTCCGCCATCGCGCTGATCCTGGTCTTCGGCATCTGGCTGCGTTGGCTGCCGATCTCGGCCGCGACGCGCCCGGGCACCGCGGCGCTGGAGCAATTGCGCCACCTGATCCTGCCGGCGCTGCCGCTGGTGCTGGTGCTGTTCGGCTACATCGCCCGCATGGCGCGGGCCGGCACGGTGGAGGCGCTGGAGTCCGACTACGTCCGCACGGCGGTGCTCAAGGGGCTGCCGACCCGCGTTGTCATCGTCCGCCACGTGCTCCGCAACGCGCTGCTGCCGACCATCACCGTGGTCGCCGCCCAGGTCGGCTACCTGATCGGCGGGCTGGTGGTCGTGGAATCGCTGTTCCGCTACCAGGGCATCGGCAGCCTCATCCTCAACGCGGCGCGGGGCAAGGACTTCCCCATGCTGGAGGCGGGCATCCTGACGGTGGGCGCGATCTTCGTCGCCGCGACCTTGGTGGCCGACACGCTGTACGTGCTGTTGAACCCGCGGCTGCGCGGAGGGGCCGGGCCTTGACGGACGCGGCCACCCTGGAGGTGCCTGTTGCTGCCGCACCCAGCCGGGCTGGCCGGCTGCTGCGGTCCCGGTCGTTCCTCGCCGGCGCGGCCATCGTGCTGTTGTGGGTATTCTGCGCGGCGTTCGGCCCGGCCGTGGTGCCGTACGACCCCTACGCCGACGACCTGCTGAACACGCTGGCGGCGCCGTCGGCCGCGCATTGGTTCGGCACCGACCAGATCGGGCGCGACATCTTCTCCCGCGTCATCGTCGGCGCGCGGCCCATCCTGTCGGTGGCGCCCTTGGCGACCCTGCTGGCGACGGCCGCCGGCACCGCGCTCGGCCTGCTCACCGGCTACGCCGGCGGCTGGCTCGATGTCCTGATCGGACGGCTGATCGAGGTGCTGCTGGCCTTGCCGCTGATCGTGGTGGCGCTGCTGGTGCTGGTGGCGCTCGGGCCGTCCTCCGGAACGGTGGTCGGCGTCATCGGCATCATCTTCACCCCGCTGATCGCCCGCACGGTCCGCGCGGCGGTGCTGTCCGAACGCTCGCTCGACTACGTGGCCGCCGCCGAGCTGCGCGGGGAGGGCGCGCTGCACGTCATGTTCGTCGAGATCCTGCCCAACGTGCTGCCGCCGATCCTGGTGGAGACCACGGTGCGGCTCGGCTACGCGGTGTTCACCGTGGCGTCGCTCAGCTTCCTCGGCTTCGGCATCCAGCCCCCGTCCGCGGATTGGGGCCTCGCCATCTCCGAGAACTACGGCATGATGACCGGCGGCTACTGGTGGACGGTGGGCTTCGCCGCCGCCGCCACGGCGTCCTTGGTCGTGGGCGTCAACCTGGTGGCGGACGGCGTGGAGGCGGCGCTCGAATGACCGCGCCCACGCTTGAGCTGCGCGGCCTCAGCGTGTCCTACCGCACGGGAGGCGTCGAGCAGGCCGTGCTGCGCGGCGTGTCGTTCGCCATCGCGCCCGGCGAGGCCTACGGGCTGGTGGGCGAAAGCGGCTGCGGCAAATCGACGGCCGCCTATGCCGCCCTGCGCGCGCTGCCGCGCAACGGCGCGATCAGCGGCGGGCGGGTGCTGGTCGATGGCCAGGACATCACCGGCCTCGACCCGGCCGGGCTGCGGCGGCTCCGGCAGGCCAAGGTGTCCATGGTCTATCAGGACCCCGGACGCGCGCTCAACCCGTCGATGACGGTGGGGCGGCAGGTCGCCGAAGCGTTCGAAGCGGCCGGCGTCCGCCGCAAGCAGGCATGGGAGCAGGCGGAGGCGATGCTGGCCCGGGTCCGCATCCCCGGCGCCGCCCGCGTCATGGCGGCCTTCCCGCACCAGCTCTCCGGCGGGATGCAGCAGCGCGTCGTCATCGCCATGGCATTGGCCAAGGACCCGAAGCTGCTGGTGCTCGACGAACCCACCACCGGCCTCGACGCCACCGTTGAAGCGGAGGTGCTGGACCTGATCGCCGCCTTGCGGCAGGAGGTCGCCACCTCCGTCCTGTTCATCAGCCACAACCTCGCGGTCATCCGGCGCATGTGCGACCGCATCGGCGTGCTGTATGCCGGGAGCCTGGTGGAGGAAGGACCCGGCGCGGAACTGCTGGCCCGTCCGCTGCACCCCTACACGGCGCGGCTGCTGCGCTGCCTGCCGGCGGCGGGACGGCGCAAGTCGGATGGGCGGCTCGACACCATCCCGGGCTTCCTGCCCCCGCCCGGCGGCGTCCGGACGGGCTGCGTGTTCGCGCCGCGCTGCGACTTCGCCGACGCGCTGTGCCGCACGGCGGCGCCCCCGCCCGTCG
>CAXTVL010000283.1:0-4221 GCA_964247515.1 uncultured Acetobacteraceae bacterium
GTCCTGGGCGCGCGCGCCGGCGCCGCCGGCCGCCCGCCCGACCGCCAACGCCGCGGCCGCCACCGTGTTCCGCAGGTGTACCATGCGAATCTCCCCCCTTTGGCTTCGTTACCGCCAGTCTAGGGGCAAAACACCTCCTGTCGATGGCCGTGGGCGACGGCGGCCCGCGAACCCGCTCCGTGTCGGCTCAAGGCAATTTGCGCGCCGCCTGCCGGTCGAGCGCCGACGTGAACGCGGCGTCGGTCCAGCCCTCGGCCAAGGCACGCCGCACCAGTCCGGCCTGGCTTTCGGGCGCCAGGCCGTCCAATGGCGGGTCGCGGTCCAGGTTGGTCGGGAACGCGTAGCCCTCGGCGCAGGCGGCCACCGCGCAATCGATCCGCGCCTCGGACATGAGGCCGTCGGCGCGCAGCGCGCGCAGGGCCGGGTACAGCGCGCGACACATCCGGGTGCGCTCGACGCTTTCCATGGCGCGGCCAAAGGCCGAGGACACCTGCAGCAGGTTGGCCATGCGCCGTATGTCCGGCGAGCGGTTGTGGCCGGCGGCGTGGAACAGGGCGGGGTTGAAGAACACCGCGTCGCCCTTGCGCAACGGGAGCTGGACATGGTGGGCGGCGAAATAGGCGCGGAACTCCGGCCGCGCGGTCGCCAGGTAGCCCGGCCCGTAGCCCTGCGAGAACGGCAAATAGAGCGTGGGGCCGCTCTCCAGCGGCATGTCGCAATGCGCGACCGCACCCTGCAGCGTCAGCGTGGGGGACAGGAGGTGGACGTGGGCGGGCGTGCGTTCGATGGCCTGCGGTGACTGGAACCCCAGATGGTAATCGCGATGCGGCGATTGCGCGGCGCCGCCCGGGTTGACGCAGTTGACCTGGGACGTGACCTGGTAGGCCGGCCCCAGCCAGGCCTCGCTCACCATGGCGATCGCCTCGTTGCCGTAGTACTCGGCGAACAGCGCGGGGTCGCGCAGGCAGAGCTTCTCCAGCGCGTTCCACACCCGGTCGTTGGCGCCCGGCTTGGCGAAATGGTCGGCGGCGACGGCGCCGGCGGCACGCTCCCCCTCGATCATCTCGTCGAACCGCCGCGTCACCGCGTCGATGATGCGGCCGTCCGGGACCGCCTGGCGCAGCGCCACGATGCCGGGGCCGGTCATCATCGCGTCGAACCACTCGGCCTGAAGCTCCTGCCGGCGCAGCGGCGCCGCGGCGGCGGCGCGGATCGCCGCCCCATCGTAGACCGGCACCTGGGCCAGGATTTCCGGGCCGAGCGGATAGTCGGCGGGATCGGTCCTGCGCGCCTGCAGGCGCGCGAACTCCTCGATGTCGCAATCGGACTCGCGCAACCACATGCGACGCCGGCGCAGTTCCATGGGATTGTCGGCCTTCATCACGTCCCCCCTCGATGGCTTGGCGCCGACCATACGCCGGTTCGCGGGCAGTCGCACGACCCGCTCAGGCCGTGGCGCCGCCAGATGTCGTTACGGTTACTGGAAAAACGCCGCGCGCCGGTGTATATTCCTGTCCAGGCACCAATCGTGGCAAGCATAGCACGTCCCTTGGCCGCGCCAGGCAGCAGAGCCGGGCAGCGGGAATGCGTGAACGGGCGGACCGGCGCGACCCGCTCGCCCATCGCGCACGACGCGGCCATGTCCGGTCGCGACCATGCCCCGGACGGCAGCGCGCCCTTCGCGGCGGGCGCTTCGCTTAAAGGCGACGTTCATGTCTGCCGCGTATTGGGGGGTGGCTTCCAGCGCTCGATCCCGGCTCTGACGCGGCGGCAGCGGTCGAAGCGGGATCGTGGCGCAAAACAAAATACGACTTTTCATAATCCACTCCGCATTCTAGGCAACTTACCACGCGTTTTATGGTGGGCTGTTTCACAGACAAATTTTCGATTCACGGATATCAGCCGCGCCGGCAACGGTGATTTTCGCCAGCGCGACACAACGGAGAGAGACATGCTGTTCCGCTCACTACGGCCGGTTCCCCGACATGGCGGACCTGACGCGATGCGGCTCCTGGTCGGGCCGTCGCGCTTCCGGCAGTGGGCGGCCCGGTCCGGTAAGGAGCTGGGATCGTCCGCCCCGCCCGCCCTGGACGAGGCGGAGGCACGGCTCGCGCGGCGGTGGGCGGCGGAGCAGAAGGAGGCGTGGGGCTGGCACCTGGAGGTGCGGCCCGGGCCCGGCGGAGAGGGCTGCCTGCTGGCGTTCTCGGGCGCCGAGGACGCCGATGTCGACTGGCTGATCTACCGTGTCGAGGTCGGCTTCCAGAGCGACGAGTGGGTCGGCGAGAGCCTGTGGTCGCCCACGCTGGAGCACGCGCTGGGCAGGCTGGCGCCGGTGTCCGAGGCGGACAGCCGGGTGGCCGGCTGACCGCGTGAGGCCGGGCCGCCGCCTCATGCACCGAGGCAGACAATATACAGCGGACCCCTGACGCAGTCCGGTGCGCCCGGCTGGCACAATGTGCGATATTAACCGCAATGTCGTGCGGTAATCACCACCAAGGTCCATGTAAGCGCACAGATTAAGGTGGCTTGTACATCGTTTGTGTTACCGTTCTCGCGAGAGGGCAACTTTGTACTGGGCATATTGCTTGGCATCGGGCACGTATCGCGGGCACTTGCTTGATGCGTGCAGTCGACCAACAACATCCAGGAACACAATCCGATGGCGACCACCCAAGGCGCGGCAGCGGCCCCGTCCATCCCGGCTGCGGCGCAGCCGACCATCGACTTCATCACCGCCCAGATCAACGCGTCCCTGCCCAGCCAGTATGCCGCGGCCATCACGGCGCAGTTCGCCGGCGGCGGCTCCGCCGCACCCGTAGCCGCGGCACCCGCGCCCGTGCAGCTCCCGGCGATGAGCTACTCGGCGGCGGCCACCGGCACGGCGCTGGCCGCGCCGACCATCAGCTTCATCGAGCAGCAGATCAACGCGTTGCTGCCGAGCCAGTACGCGTCGGCGATCACCGCGCAGTTCGCGGGCGCTTCAAACACCGCCAGCATGGGCGCGCCGCCGACGCAGATCCCGGCCGGCGCCGTGGCGCAAGCCCAGACGATCAGCACCGACCTCAAGAACTTCTTCGCCGGGATGCCCACCGCGTCGATGTGATCCCGCTGGCGCCGCCGCGCGGCCGACATCGCCGCCGGGACGCCGACCCATCACGCTTGCCCATCATGCCTGGGCGTCGCAACACAAGGACAGCATCATGTCGGGTTCCACCACGGGCCAGCCGGCCAACCCCAGCTACGACTACAGCGGTGCCTCGCAGAACAACAGCAGCTACAGCCAGACGCAAGCCGCGCAGAACGGCCAGGTCATCAAGATCACACCGGGTCAGACCAACGAGGTCATCCAAGGCGGCGGCAAGCAGTTCGTCATCGAGTACACCGGCAACACGCACGACGCCGGCAACAACACCCTGACCGTCACCGGCGGCCTCAACACGTTCGTCGTGAAATACGATTTCGCCTCCGACGGCAGCGCCACGAACGACGGCAACAACGTCGTCCATGTCGAGGGCGGCGGCAATCAGTTCGTGGTCGCGTACGACTACACCACGAGCGGTGGCGCCAGTTCGGGCGGCACGTCCAACGACGTGGTCTCCGGGGCCGGCGGCGCGCAGGTGACGGGGGCCGCCAGCAACGACACCAGCAGCGGCGGCAACAACGTCGGATTGGGCGGCGGCAACACCGTCACCATCAACGGCGACGAGAACGCGTTCGTCGCCGCAAACAACTTCGCCGCCGCCGACGGCGCCGCCGGCTCCGGCAGCGGCAACGGCGGCAACTCCGTCGTGATCGACGGCGGCCTGAACCAGTTCGTGACCGCCTTCAACTACGGCGCCTCGGATGCGAGCACCTACGATTTCGGCGCCGGGTCTGGCGGCGGCGGTTCCGCGATCGGCGGCGGCGCGTTCGCCGCTCCCTCGGGCGGCGGGGCGTCGGGCGGCGCGACCTCGGGCGACATGGCCTCCAGCGGCGCCGCTCCCGCCGGCGCTGGCGGCGACCTCTCCGCCATGCTGGCGCAGAGCCCGTTCGGCCGGCTGCTCAGCCTGCCGGGTGTCACGGCGCAGACCCTGTTCGGCAGCCTGCCGCAAGGCGGTGCCAGCCCGTTCGGCAACCTGGCGCCCGGCACCAACCCGTTCGCGAGCCTCTCGGCGCCCGCCGGCCAGCCCAGCGGGCCACAAGCCGGCAGCCAGCCCTCCGGCGCCAGCGCGTCGGTAGACT
>CAXTVL010000284.1:0-4213 GCA_964247515.1 uncultured Acetobacteraceae bacterium
AGGCGCTGGTGCGCCTGGCGCCGCGCCGGACCTGGAGCCGCGACGCCCTGGCCGACGACGACGCCTGGGAGCGAGCGGCGGGCGACATGGCGCGGCAGGGCTGGGACACGCTGGTGCGGGTGGTGGCCAGCCACCTGCTCGACGCCGAGACGCGGCCGGACGACCGGCTGCTGTGGGGCGGCGACCCGCGCGACCCGTGGCCCTGGGGCGCCCTGGCGGTCGGCGCCACGCTGATCCTGGGCGGCGACGAGGCCGATGCCGCCGCCGAGACGGCGTGTTTCAGGCGGCTCGCGCCAGGTTGGGATGCACGCTGAACGCCGCCTCCGTCCTGGCGCGGATCTCCTCGACGGTGACGCCGGGAGCGAGGTCGACCAATACCACGCTCTGTCCGGGGCCGCGCTCGGGCAGGATGTCGAACACGCCGAGGTCGGTGATGACCAGGCTCACCACGCCGACGCCGGTCAGCGGCAGCGTGCAGCGGTGCAGCAGCTTGGGCTTGCCCGCCGCGGTGTGCTCCATCAGCACCACCACACGGCGCACGCCGGCCACCAGGTCCATGGCGCCGCCCATGCCCTTGACCATCTTGCCGGGGATCATCCAGTTGGCGAGGTCGCCGTTCTCGGCCACCTGCAGCGCGCCCAGGATCGACAGCGCCACGTGGCCGCCGCGCACCATGGCGAAGCTGGTGGCGCTGTCGAAGAAGCTGGTGGTGGGCAGTTGCGTCACCGTCTGCTTGCCGGCGTTGATGAGGTCGGCGTCCTCCTCGCCCGCGAACGGGAACGGCCCCATGCCGAGCATCCCGTTCTCGCTCTGCAGCACGATCGACATGCCGGGCGGGATGTGGTTGGCGACCAGCGTCGGGATGCCGATGCCGAGGTTGACGTAGAAGCCGTCCTGCAGCTCGCGCGCCGCGCGCGCCGCCATCTCGTCGCGGGTCCAGGCCATGCCGCTCGCTCCCTTACGCCCGCTGCCGCACGGTGCGCTGCTCGATGCGTTTCTCGTGGTCGGGCACATGCACGATGCGGCTCACGAAGATGCCCGGTGTCACGATGTGGTCGGGGTCGATCTCGCCCGGCTGCACCAGCAGCTCGACCTCGGCCACCGTGGTCGTGGCGGCGGTGGCCATGATCGGGTTGAAGTTGCGCGCGGTCTTGCGGAACACCAGGTTGCCCTCGGTGTCGGCCTTCCAGGCGTGGACCAGCGCCACATCGGCGAACAGCGCGCGCTCCATGACGTATTGCCGTCCCTCGAACGCCCGGATGTCCTTGCCCTGGGCGATCTCGGTGCCGACGCCGGTGGCGGTGAAGAAGGCCGGGATGCCGGCGCCGCCGGCGCGGATGCGCTCGGCCAGCGTGCCCTGCGGGTTGAACTCGATCTCCAGCTCGCCCGCGAGGTACTGGCGGGCGAAGGTCGCGTTCTCGCCCACGTAGGAGCTGACCATCTTGCGGATCTGGCGCGTCGTGAGCAGCAGGCCCAGCCCCACCTCGTCGATGCCGGCGTTGTTCGAGATCACGGTGAGGTCGCGCACGCCCGACGCGCGCACCGCCTCGATCAACGCCGCCGGAATGCCGCACAGGCCGAAGCCGCCCGACATCAGCGTCATGCCGTCACGCAGCAGGCCGGCCAGGGCAGCTTGCGGGTCGGAAAACACCTTGCTGACCGCCATCGTCGCCTCCTCGCTGCGGGCCGACGCTGCCACCGCGGGCGGCGGCGCGCAACCACTCGGCCGGCGACTCAGTCGGCGCGCGAACCGGCGACCGGCAGGTCGCTGGCGCGGATGGTGCCGTGCTGGCTGCTGAAGCACAGCTCCTGCGTCCCCGACTGCGACTGCGCGACGCCGTGGATGCGGTGCTCGCCGCTGTCGTAGATCGTGACCCGGCCGGCCTGCTCGACCGCCACCCGGCGAGCCTCCGGGAAGCAGGCGTAGCGCATCCCGTCCTGCGCGCCGGAGGGCGGCGGCGGCCCCCCGCGCCCGCCCGCGCCCGCCCGGCCACCACTCCCCGGCGCCGGCGTCGGAAGCAAGTGGCGCGGAGTCGGCGGGTCGGGACGCCAGCTCGGCGCACAGCGCCGCCACCTTGTCGCGCAGCGCGGTGTCGAACATCTCGCCCACCTGCGTCATGCCGCCGGCCGACCACTGGCCCATGCCGCCGAGCTCGGGATGGCTGAACTGCGCCTGCCGGCCGCCGCCCCGCCGCAGCGCGTCATCGAGCGTGCGCACCGCCTCCGCGCTCACGCCATGCCTGCGCGCCAGTTCCTCCAGCGAGGCCATCAGCCGCGCCCGTCCGGCGCCGGCTGGTCGGCGACGGGCGGCTCGGGCCTCAGGGGCCGGTAGTCCTCGGTCGCGTTGTCGGTGCCGAACTGGCCGTAGTTGCCGGGCAGCGTCTCGGGCTTCTCGTCATCCATCGCGTGTCCTCCAGGGCAGCGCCCAGCGTCGCCGCCGGACGGAGTGGGTCTCCAACGTCGCCTTCAGCCGGGCGATCTCGCCGTGGCCGCGCCGGCTGCCGGGGCGGCGCCCGACATGGCTGCCGTTGGCCTGCGCCCAGGCCATCGTGAACTCGGCGCCCAGCAGGAAGATCTGGCTGGAGTAGTAGATCCACACCAAGATGATGGCGAGCGCGCCGGCGGCGCCGTAGGTGGTGGCGATGCGGCTGCTGCCGATGTACAGGCTGATGCCGTACTTGCCGAGCGTGAACAGCAGCGCCGTCACCACGGCGCCGATGCCGACGTCGCGCCACGCCACGTCGGTGTCCGGCAGCACCTTGTAGATCGCCGCGAACAGCGCCGTGATCAGGCCGAACGACAGCAGAAGGCTCAAGCCGCGCAACGCCAGGTGCACCCCCGGCAGCCGGTTGGCGAGGAAGGTGTCGAGCGCCGTGAGCGCCGCGCTGATCAGCAGGGAGACCATCAACAGGAAGCCCAGCGTCATCACCAGACCGAGGCTCTGCAACCGCGCGCGCACGAGCTGCGACACCATCCCCTCCGGCGGCTCGACCTTCCAGATGGCGTTGAGCGCCGTCTGCATCTCGAGGAACACGCCGCTGGCCGCGACCAGCAGGGTGACGGCGCCGATAACGGTCGCGATGATGCCGGAATTCTTGTTCGAGGCGTTCTGGATCATGCCCTGGATCGCGTCGGCGCTGGAGGCGCCCATCAAGCCGCTGATCTGGTCGCGGATGGCGCCGCGCGCCGCGTCGTCGCCGAACACCAGGCCGGCGATGGCGACCACGATCAGCAGCACCGGCGCCAGCGAGAACACAGTGTAATAGGCGATCGCCGCGCCGCGGCTCAGGCAGCCATCGGTGAAGAAGCCAAGCCCCGAGGCCCGCAGCGCCTGCCATACCTTGTTGAGCATGGTCGGGCAACGCAGCCACCCAAGGCTGGTTGCGGGAGGCGACCGACCCGGCGCTCAGTCGCGCAAGGCGTCCCGCTCGGCGGCGGTGAGCGGGCGGCCGTGCGACAGCTCGGCGCGGATCTCGGCTGCGAGCGTCGGGTTGGCGCGGCGGATCTGCCCCACCCGCAACGCCGCGGCGCTGCCGGGCGACGGCCGCAGCTCCCAGCGCTCGAGGAACAGCAGGTCGGCCTGCGAGGTGTGGTCCCGCAGGTGCTCCAGCACGCGCCGCACCGCCTCGGTCCGCGGCGCGTTTGGACGCCCGCACTCCGGCGGGTTCGCGATGGTCGGTTCGCTCATGACGCCTCATCCCGCATAGCCGGCGGCTTCCCGCCCATGCCACCGGAGTTTAGCGGCTTCGGCTCAAATACACTCCGACAAAATCGTGAAGACTTGATAAATGATTGGATAGCGTATGATACAAATGTGGCGGCCTCGCCGGCCGCCACAGGAAAGCCGCAATGCGGTAACGCCTACCGCACGCAGTGACGTATCAGTAACGATACAGGTCGTGCTTGAACGGCCCGTTCGCCGGCACGTCGATGTAGTCCGCCTGCTTCTGGCTGAGCCGGGTCAGCTTGGCGCCGACCTTGGCCAGGTGCAGCGCCGCCACCCGCTCGTCGAGGTGCTTGGGCAGGGTGTGGACCTTGACCGCGTACTGGCCGGCGGGCGCGGTCCAGAGTTCGAGCTGGGCGAGCACCTGGTTGGTGAAGCTGGCGCTCATCACGAAGCTCGGGTGCCCGGTGGCGTTGCCGAGGTTCACCAGCCTTCCCTCGGACAGCACGATCAGCCGCTTGCCGTCGGGGAACACCACCTCGTCGACCT
>CAXTVL010000285.1:0-337 GCA_964247515.1 uncultured Acetobacteraceae bacterium
GGGGGGGGGGGGGGGGCCCGGGGGGCCGGCGGGGGGCCCCCGTGATGGGCCCCGCCGCCGGTCGCGTGCAGGGTCAGCATGTGCGGCCGCAGCGGCAACAATGCCCGCACCGCGCCGGCGACGGTGTTGGGAATGTCGTGCAGCTTGAGGTCGAGGAACACCGGACGCGTTCCAACGGCGCGCACGCTGTCCGGCCCGTGAGCGCAAAACAGTCCCAAGCCGACCTTGAGCTGGCCGCAATGCGGCGAGAGTTGCGCCGCCCACCGAACCGCCTGCGCCAGATCGGCGGTATCGAGCGCCGCGATCAGGCCGGTCACGTCAGTTGGCGATCAGCGCC
>CAXTVL010000285.1:347-4194 GCA_964247515.1 uncultured Acetobacteraceae bacterium
GACGGCATCGGGCGTGCCGCGGCCGCCTCGCGCAACGGCCGCATCTGGGCCTTGAGCTCGGCGACCTGCGCCTCGAGCAGCCGCCGGGCGCGCTCGGCCCGGCGGGCACGCGCGCGGGCGCCCAGGATGCCCGGCCAGATCAGCAGCGCGCCGAGCAGAAACGTGATCGCCATGGCGCCCAGCACGGCGAGCGACAGGGGCACGGTGATCGACAGGTCGGTCGGCCACAGGCCGAGCTGCGCCGGCTGCGTGTTGGTCAGCGCGAACAGCACCAGGATCAGCAACACCGGCAACGCCAGGACGAAGCGCCACATCAGGCGCGCGCCCGGCTGAGCGCCGCCTCGGGACGGGCGGCGCGGCTCGGCTTGCCGCGGTTGACCCGCTCGCGCAGCTCCTTGCCGGCCTTGAAGAACGGCACCGCCTTCTCGTCGACCGGTACCGCCTCGCCGGTGCGCGGGTTGCGCCCGGTGCGGGCGTCGCGGCGCTTGACGGTGAACGCGCCGAAGCCGCGCAGCTCGACCCGCTCGCCCCGCGCCAGCGCCGCAGTGATCTCGTTGAAGATGGTGGCCACGATCACCTCGACGTCCCGACCCAGCAGATGCGGGTTGTTGGCGGACAGGTCGGCGATCAACTCGGATTTCGTCAACGGGAGCGCCTCGACTGATGCGCTAATGCGCCACGTCCAAAGGCTGCCAGAGCGACACCGCGCCGTCAAGCGTAACACTTTGTTGCAACACGGTTTTGAGCACATCGCCCAGTAACGCGCCAAGCCAGAGCGCGGATTCCCCGGCGATGCCGCCGCGCAGCCAGCCGCGCCGCTCCAGGCCGTCGACCGGCAGTTTCGTGTCGATGTGGCGTTCGGAGGCAAGCCAGGCGCGGGCATCGCGCTCGCCGCCGATCTGGTCCACGAGGCCGAGCTTGAGCGCCTGGCGGCCGGTGTAGGCGCGCCCGTCGGCCAGCGCGCGCACCGCGTCCGGGCTCATGTGGCGGCCGCTCGCGACCATGCCGACGAACTGGTCGTAGAGGTCGAGCACCAGCCCGTGCAGCACGTCGCGCCCCTGCGGGGTCAACGGCCGGGTGAAGCTCGGCTGGTCCTTCAGCGGGCCGGAGGTGATCGCCTCGGCGGAGACCCCCACCTTGCCGAGCAGGCCGGAGATCTCGCCGGTCTCCAGGATCACGCCGATCGAGCCGGTGATGGTCGCCTCGCGGGCGAACACCCGGGCGGCCGGCATCGCCACCATGTAGCCGGCCGAGGCGGCGGTGCCGTCCATGACCGCGACCAGCGGCTTCCTCGCCGCGACCAGGGCCAGCGCGTCGTGCAGGCTCTCGCCGCCGGCGACGCTGCCGCCGGGACTGTCGATCTCCAGGATCACCGCGCGCACCGAGGCATCGTCGGCCAGCGCCGTCACCCGGTCGACCAGCTTGCGGTTGTCGGTGATGATGCCGCTTATCATCACCCGCGCCAGATGCGGGCGCGGCAGCTTGACGCCGCCCCGCCCCGCCCCGATCAGCGCCGCCACAACGACAGCCGCCACCGCCACGACCTGCCACACCGACAGACGGCGCTTGAGGCGCCGCCGGTCGAGCAAAAGGTCGGTCTCCAGGCTCATGCCCGCGCGCCCGTCACCGCGCGATCACGTGTCCTGCTGCTGGTTGCGGCGGCGGATCGCGGCTCCCAGGATGTCACCCAGCGACGCGCCGCTGTCGGACGTGCCGAACTCCTGGATCGCCTGCTTGTCCTCGGACATCTCCTTGCCCTTGATCGTGAGCGACAGCTTGCGCGAGGCGCGGTCGACCGACTGCACCAGCGCGTCGACCTTCTCGCCCACGGCGAAGCGGTCGGGCCGCTGGTCGGACTTGTCGCGCGACAGCTCGGCGCGGCGGATGAAGCCGGTCAGCACCTCGTCGACCTTCACTTCGATGCCGTTCGACTGCACCGCGGTCACGACGCAGGTGACGACGTCGCCCTTGTGCACGCGGTCGAGCACGTTGGCGGCCGGGTCGTCATGGAGCTGCTTGATGCCGAGGCTAATGCGCTCCTTCTCCACGTCGACGTCGAGCACCTTGGCGCCGACGCTCTGGCCCTTCTCGTACTTGGCCATCGCGAGCTCGCCCGGCTCGTCCCACGACAGGTCGGACATATGCACCATGCCGTCGATGTCCGGGCCGATGCCGATGAACAGGCCGAACTCGGTGATGTTGCGGATCTCGCCCTCGACCGTGCTGCCGACCGGGTGCAGGTCGACGAACTCCTCCCACGGGTTGCGCTGCACCTGCTTGAGGCCGAGCGAGATGCGGCGCTTGGAGCTGTCGACGTCCAGCACCATGACCTCGACCTCCTGGCTGGTCGCCACGATCTTGCCGGGGTGGACGTTCTTCTTGGTCCAGGACATCTCGCTGACGTGGACCAAGCCCTCGACGCCGGGCTCCAGCTCCACGAAGGCGCCGTAATCGGTGATGTTGGTGACGCGGCCGGAATACTTCGCGCCGGGCGGGTACTTGGCGGCGACACCCTCCCAGGGGTCGGCCTCCAGTTGCTTCATGCCGAGGCTGATGCGCTGGGTCTCGCTGTTGAAGCGGATCACCTGCACCTTGACCGCCTGGCCGATCTGCAACGCCTCGCTCGGGTGGTTGATGCGGCGCCAGGCGATGTCGGTCACGTGCAGCAGGCCGTCGACACCGCCCAAATCCACGAACGCGCCGTAATCGGTGATGTTCTTGACCACGCCGTCGAGGATCATGCCTTCCTTGAGGCCCTGGATCAGCTCGCTGCGCTGCTCGGCGCGGGTCTCTTCGAGGACGGCGCGGCGGGAGACGACGATGTTGCCGCGGGCGCGGTCCATCTTGAGGATCTGGAACGGCTGCGGCGTGCCCATCAGCGGCCCCACGTCGCGCACCGGGCGGATGTCGACCTGGCTGCCGGGCAGGAACGCCACGGCGCCGCCCAGGTCGACGGTGAAGCCGCCCTTGACCCGGCCATAGATGGTGCCGCTGACCCGCTGCTGCTGCTCGAACGCCTTCTCCAGGTTGGTCCAGGCCTCCTCGCGGCGCGCCTTCTCGCGCGAGAGCACGATGGTGCCGTCACGGTCCTCGTAGCGCTCGACGTACAGCTCGATGTGGTCGCCGGGCTTGACCTCGACGTTGGCGCCGGGCGTGCCGAACTCCTTGAGCAGCACGCGGCCTTCGCTTTTGAGGCCGACATCGACGACCGCGTAGTCGTCCGTCAGGCGCAGCACGCGCCCGGTGACGACGGATCCCTCGAAGCCGCTGTCGCGGGCCAGGGTCTCGTCGAGGAGGGAGGCGAAATCGCCGCCGCCGTGGAGGTTGTCGTCTGCGTAAGCCAGGGCGCTGGAGGCCATCGGGTCGGGTTTGTCCTTGGGCGGCAGGAAGTCAGGCGCCGCGATGAATGCGCGTCCCCGCAGGTAACGCGACTGGCCCGCGCCCGAGCGGGCACAGGCCTGGTTACGATCGCCCGAGACATACTCGCGCGGCGCGCGGAGTCAAGCGGAACCGGCGTCCCGGTGCGCCAACAGCGCGAGCGCCACGGCAAAGGCGCCATCGGCGTCGAGTTCGGTGGTGTCGAGCACCATGGCGTCCGCCGCGGGCGCCAGGCGCACGGCGTCGGATGCGTCGCGGGCGCGCACCTCGGCGGTGACGTGTGCCAACTCGGCTTCGACCCCGCGCCCCAGCAGCTCCCGCCAGCGCCGCCGGCCGCGCGCCTCGGCGCTGGCGGTGACGAAGAACTTGGCTTGCGCGTCCGGGAAGATCACCGTGCCGATGTCGCGCCCGTCGAGCACCGCGCCGCCGTCGCGGCCGAACTCGCGCTGGAAGTCGAGCAGCGCCGCGC
>CAXTVL010000286.1:0-2564 GCA_964247515.1 uncultured Acetobacteraceae bacterium
GTGCCCAAGGTCGGCGAGTACCTCGACCTGGTGATGAAGCTGGTGTTCGCGTTCGGCGTCGCGTTCGAGCTGCCGGTGGCGCTGAGCCTGATGGCCAAGGTCGGCATCGTCACCAGCAAAGGATTGAAGCGGGTGCGGCGCTACGCCTATGTCGGCATGTTCGTGATCGCGGCGATCCTGGCGCCGCCCGACGTCATCACCCAGACCGGCCTCGCGATCCCGCTGATCCTGCTCTACGAGGCGTCGATCATCGCGGCGCGCTTGGTCGAGCCGAAGCAGGTCGACCCCGATGCATGACATCCGCGCCATCCGCGACGACCCCGGGGCGTTCGACGCGGCGATGGCGCGGCCCGGGGTGGCCCCGCAAAACCCCGGCGTGATTTCCGCCCCCCCCCCGCGCCCCCCCCTCGTGGGCGACCATCCCGACGTCCAGACGCGCCGCAACGCGCTCAGCCGGCAGGTCGGCGAGGGTCGTCGCAACGGCCTCGACACCTCTGCCGTCGAGACCGAGGCGACCGCCCTCGGCGCCGCGATGACCGCCTCGCAGGCGAACCTCGAGGCGTTGGAGGCCAGTCTCCGCGTGGACCTCGCGGCGCTGCCGAACCGGCTCGACGCCGCGGTGCCCGATGGGGCCGACGAGACCGCGAACGTCGAGCTGAAGCGGGTCGGCAGCCAGCGGAACTTCGCCTTCAAGCCGCGCCAGCATTTCGAGCTGGGCGAGGCGCTGGGCCAGATGGACTTCGCCACCGCGGCCAAGCTCGCCGGCAGCCGCTTCACCCTGCTGCGCGGGCCACTGGCGCGGCTGGAACGGGCGCTGGGCGCGTTCATGATCGACCTGCACACCACCGAGCACGGCTATGTGGAGACCTCGGTGCCGCTGCTGGTCAACGACGCGGCGTTCTTCGGCACCAACCAGTTGCCCAAGTTCGCCGAGGACTCGTTCCGCACCACCGACGGCCGCTGGCTGATCCCGACCGCCGAGGTGCCGCTGACCAACACCGTCGCCGGGGACATCCTGCCGCTAGGGCACCTGCCGCTGCGGCTGGCGGCGCTGAGCGATTGCTTCCGCAGCGAGGCCGGCTCGGCCGGGCGCGACACCCGCGGCATGTTGCGCCAGCACCAGTTCCGCAAGGTCGAGCTGGTCAGCATCGTCCACCCGGACGACAGCGAGGCCGAGCACGAGCGCATGACGCGCTGCGCCGAGACGGTGCTGGAGCTGCTGGAGCTGCCATACCGCCGGGTGCTGCTGTGCGCCGGCGACACCGGCTTCGGCGCCGCCAGGACGTTCGACCTGGAGGTCTGGCTGCCGGGGCAAGGGACCTATCGCGAGATCAGCAGTTGCTCCAACACGCGCGACTTCCAGGCGCGGCGCATGAACGCTCGGTTCCGGGCGGCGGACGGCAAGGCGGTCGCGTTCGTCCACACGCTGAACGGCTCCGGCGTCGCGGTCGGGCGGGCGCTGATCGCGGTGCTGGAGAACTACCAGCGAGACGACGGTTCGATCGCTGTCCCGGCGGCGCTGTCCGGATACATGGGCGGGCAGACGGAAATCCCGGCGAAGTAGCCCCCACGCCACGTTGACTTAGGCGGACGCTCCGGCGCATACCGCCGCCTCCGTCGGTCCGCGAGTGTCGCGCACCGGCGCTTCCGTCGTTGAGGGTTCGGCCACCGTGTTCGAGTCGCTGTCAGGCAAGCTATCGGGCGTGTTCGACCGGCTGCGCCGGCGTGGCTCGCTGAGCGAGGAGGACGTCGCCGAGGCGCTGCGCGAGGTGCGGCTGGCGCTGCTCGACGCCGACGTGGCCTTGCCGGTGGTGCGCGACTTCATCGCGAAGGTGCGCGAGCGCGCGGTTGGCGTCGAGGTGCTGGACAGCGTCTCGCCCGGCCAGCAGGTCGTCAAGATCGTCAACGACGTGATGGTCGAGGCGCTGGGCGGCGAGGGCGGGGCGCCGCTCAACCTCGCGGCCGCGGCGCCGGTGGTGTTCCTGATGGTGGGCCTGCAGGGATCGGGCAAGACCACGACCTCGGGCAAGCTGGGCCTGCGCCTGGCGCAGCGGCAGCGCAAGAAGGTGCTGCTCGCGAGCCTCGACGTGCAGCGCCCGGCGGCGCAGTTGCAGTTGCAGCAACTGGCGCAGCAGGCCGGCGTCACCAGCCTGCCGATCGTGCCCGGCCAGACCCCGCTGGAGATCGCGCATCGCGCGCTCGACACCGCGCGGCGCGAGGTGTTCGACGTGGTGGTGCTGGACACCGCCGGCCGGCTGTCGATCGACGCGGTGCTGATGGACGAGGTGCGCGCGGTCCGCGCCGCGACCAGTCCGGCCGAGACGCTGCTGGTGGTGGACGCGATGACCGGGCAGGACGCGGTGAACACCGCGCGCGCGTTCAACGAGGCGGTGGGCGTGACCGGCATCGTCATGACCCGCATGGACGGCGACGCGCGCGGCGGCGCGGCACTTTCCATGCGCGCCATCACCGGGGCGGCGATCAAGCTGGTGGGTGTCGGCGAGAAGCTCGACGCGCTGGAGGAGTTCTACCCCGAGCGCGGGGGCGGGCGGCTCCGGGGGCGG
>CAXTVL010000286.1:2574-4187 GCA_964247515.1 uncultured Acetobacteraceae bacterium
GCCCGCGCCCCCCCCCCGGCCCGCCCCCGGCCGCATCCTGGGCCTGGGCGACGTGGTGGGGCTGGTCGAGCGCGCGTCCGAGACGCTGGACCAGGAGGAGGCCGAGAAGCTGGCGCGCAAGATGGCGCGCGGCCAGTTCGACCTCGACGACTACGCGGCGCAACTGCGCCAGATCGGCAAGATGGGCAGCATCTCCTCGATCCTCGGCATGTTGCCCGGCACCGGCAAGTTGCAGGCGCAGCTCGACGCCGCGGGGGCCGCGGGCGTCGACCAGGCGGTGTTCAAGCGCCACGCCGCGATCATCGGCTCGATGACCAAGAAGGAGCGCCGCGCGCCGGAGATCCTCAAGGCCAGCCGCAAGAAGCGGGTGGCGGCCGGGTCGGGCACCAGCGTGCAGGAAGTGAACCGCCTGCTGAAGCAGTTCGACGACATGTCCGCGATGATGAAGCGGATGAACAAATTGGGCCAGAAGGGGCTGATGCGTGGCGGCCTGGCCGCGCTGATGCCCGGCAACCGCCGCCCGTACTGATCCCGAGACAACGGAGAGTTCCACCGATGGGCCTGAAGATTCGCCTTGCCCGCGCCGGCGCCAAGAAGCGCCCGTACTACCACATCGTCGTGGCCGACAGCCGCAGCCCGCGCGATGGCCGCTTCCTGGAGAAGGTCGGCAGCTACAACCCGATGCTGCCGGCCGACCACGCCGAGCGGGTGCGGTTGCAGAACGACCGCATCACCCATTGGCTGAGCGAAGGGGCGCTGGCGACCGACCGCGTCGCCCGCTTCCTGGGCCGCGCCGGCCTGGCGCCGATGCCAGCCTTCCGCGAGCAGCCGGTGCAGGCGGCGCCGAAGAAGAAGGCGCAGGAGCGGGCGAAGGCGCAGGCCGACGCCGCGGCGGCGGTCTGACCCTGCCGCGATGGAGCCTCGGCGCATCCTGCTGGGCGTGATCGGCCGGCCGCACGGCGTGCGCGGCCTGCTGCGCGTCCATGCCTACACCGAGGCGCCCGAGGGGCTGACCGCCTACGGCCCGGTCTGCGACGAGGCCGGGCGCTGGTTCAGCCTGCGCTGGCGCGGCGAGGGCGTGGCCGAGGTGGCGCGCATCGAGGCCGGCCAGCGCGTGCCGGTGACGGACCGCGACGCCGCCGCCAAGCTGGTCAACACCCGCCTCTACATCCCGCGCGACCGGCTGCCGCAGGCGGACGCGGACGAGTTCTACCTCGCCGACCTGGTGGGCCTCGCGGCGTTCGGCCCGGACGGCGCGGCGCTGGGCGAGGTGGCGGCGGTGCATGACTATGGCGGCGGCGCCAGCCTGGAGATCGGCCCGTTGCTGGTGCCGTTCACCCGCGCCGCCGTGCCGGAGATCGACCTCGCCGCCGGGCGTGTGACCGTGGTGCCGCCGGCCGAGACGGTGGCGGCGCCATGACCGCCTGGCGCGCCAGCGTCCTGACGCTGTTCCCGGCGATGTTCCCGGGGCCGCTCGGGCAGTCGCTCGCCGGCCGGGGGCTGGAGCGCGGGCTGTGGGCGGTCGACGCGCACGACATCCGCGCACACGCCAGCGGCCGCCACCGCAGCGTCGACGACACCCCGTTCGGGGGCGGGGCCGGCATGGTGATGCG
>CAXTVL010000287.1:0-398 GCA_964247515.1 uncultured Acetobacteraceae bacterium
GCGTGACCTGGGCGCGCCTCGCCGACGGCACGCCGCTGGTCACGCAGCGCGCCATCGGCGCCGGTCGTGTGGTGCTGTTCCACGTCACCGGCAACGCCGACTGGTCGTCGCTGCCGCTGTCCGGCGCGTTCGTCACCATGCTGCGCCGGCTGGTCGACCTGGCCGCCGGGGTCGAGACCGCCGCCGCCTCGCCGGCCGAGACGCTGGACGGCGAGGGGGTCGCCACGCCGCCGCCGCCCGGCGCCACGGCGATCCCGGCCCGCGCCTTTGCCGCCACCGGCGTCTCGATGCGTCACCCGCCGGGCCTGTACGGGCCGGAGACGTCGCCCCCCCCGCGAAACCACCCCGCCCCCCCCCCCACCCCGGGCCCCGCCCCCCCCCAAGCCCGGGCCCGCCAG
>CAXTVL010000287.1:408-4183 GCA_964247515.1 uncultured Acetobacteraceae bacterium
GTCTCCATGATGGCCCCGGCACCGCCGATAGCCGGGGCCATCATGGAGACGCTGGGCGCCGAACCGGCGGAACGGCCGATCGGGCCGTCGCTGGTGGCGCTGGCGGTGCTGCTGCTGGCCATCGACCTGCTGCTCTCGTTGCGGCTGCGCGGGCTGCTGCAGGCGGCGGCGCTGCTGGTGCTGCTGCTGCTGGCGCCGCCGGCTTGGGCCCAGCCCGGCACCAACCCGGCGCTGGAGACCCGCCTGGCTTACGTCGTCACCGGCGACGCGCAGGTCGACGACGTGGCGCGCTCCGGGCTGGCCGGGCTGTCAGCCTACGTCAACGCCCGCACCGCGGCGGTCCTGGCCGAGCCGGCGGCAGTGGTGCCCGGCAACGACGATTTGAGCTTCTACCCGCTGCTGTACTGGCCGCTCAGCGCCGACGCGCCCGATCCCGGCCCCGCGATGGTGGCGGCGCTCAACGACTACACCGCGCATGGCGGCATCATCCTGATCGACACCCGCGACGGCGGCAGCGGCAGCGGCATGGCGCCCGGCACCGAGGCGACGCTGGCGCGGATCGGCCGCGCTGGCGGGTTGATCGTGCCGCCGCTGGCACCGCTCACCACGGCGCACGTGCTGGCGCGCTCGTTCTACCTGCTGCGCCAGTTCCCCGGCCGCTACGACGGCGGCACGGTCTGGGTCGGCCGGGACCAGGACCGCAGCAACGACAGCGTCTCGCCGGTGATCGTGGGCGGCGACGACTGGGCGGCGGCCTGGGCGGTCGATCCCGATGGCCGCCATCCATATGCCACCTTGCCGGGCGGCCAGGGACAGCGGGTGCTGGCATATCGTTTCGGGGTGAATTTGGTGATGTACGCGCTGACCGGGAACTACAAGGGCGACCAGGTGCACGTCCCCGCGCTGCTGCAACGGCTCGGCCAGTGATCGCGGCGCGATGATCCCGCACAACGCGCTGGCCGGTCTGCGCTTCGCCCCGGCGTTGCCGTGGTGGCTGCTGGCGACGCTGGCGGCGCTCTGCCTCGCCGCACTCGCGGTGGCGCTGTGGCGACGCGCCCCGGGGGCGGCCTGGCGTGGCCTCGCCTTCGCGGTGCTGCTCGCCTGGCTGGCCGGGCCACGTGTGGTCACGCAGCAGCAGACCCCATTGCCCGACGTGGCGCTGCTGGTGATCGACGCCAGCGCCTCGATGGACGTGGCCGGGCGCGCTGCCATGGCCGACGCCGCCCGCCGCTCGTTGCAGGCACAGGCGGCGGCGCTGCCCGGGTTGGAGCTGCGCACCGTGATCGTGCCGGAATCCGGACAAGACGGCACCAGGCTGTTCGCCGCGATCGACCGCGCGGTGGCATCGCTGCCGCGGACCCAGCTCGCCGGCATCGTCGTCGCCACCGACGGCATGGTCCATGACGTGCCCGCGGCCAACCCGTACGGCGTGCCGCTGCATGTGCTGCTGACCGGCCATGGCGAGGAGCGCGACCGCCGGCTGCGACTGATCGACGCGCCCGGCTATGGCGTGGTCGGCCGCTCGGTGACGTTGAAGGTCGCGGGCGACGAGCTCGGCGCGGCCGCCTCGGCCGAGCCGGTGTCGCTCACCGTCCGCCGCGACGGCGACGCGCCGCAAGTGGTCACGCTGACGCCCGGCGTGCCACAGGAACTGCCCCTGCCGATCACCCGCGAGGGCCCGTCCGTGGTCGAGCTGAGCGCCGCGCCGCTGGCCGGCGAGGTCTCGACGCTGAACAACCGCGCCGTGGTGCAGGTCAACGGCGTGCGCGACCGGCTGCGGGTGCTGCTGGTGAGCGGCCAGCCACACGCCGGCGAGCGCACCTGGCGGCGGCTGCTCAAGGCCGACCCGAGCGTCGACCTGGTGCATTTCACCATCCTGCGGCCGCCGGAGAAGGACGACCTGACGCCGCTGAACCAGTTGGCGCTGATCGCCTTCCCGGTGCGCGAGCTGTTCCAGCAGAAGATCGGCGAGTTCGACCTGATCATCCTCGACCGCTTCCAGAACCATGGCATCCTGCCGCCGCAGTACCTGCAGAACATCGCCGACTACGTGCGCCAGGGCGGCGCGCTGCTGCTCAGCGTGGGGCCCGAGTTCGCCGGGCGCGAGAGCCTCGACGACACCGCGCTGCGCGACCTGCTGCCGGCGCACCCGGTCTCGCTCGACGGCGACGAAGGCACTTCGGGCTCGGCGGTGGTCGACGGCGAGTTCAAGCCGCAGGTGACGGCCCTGGGCGCCCGCCATCCAGTGACCGCGGACCTGCCCGGCTGGCATCCCGACCGGGCGCCCGAATGGGGCGATTGGTATCGGCGCATCGCCACCGGGCCGGGAGGCGGCGACGCGCTGTTGGCCGGCCCGGACGGCGCGCCGCTGCTGTTGCTGGACCGGGTCGAGCAGGGACGCGTGGCGCTGCTGCTGTCTGACCAGATCTGGTTGTGGTCGCGCGGCCACCAGGGTGGCGGCCCCCAGGCCGAATTGCTGCGCCGGGTCGCGCATTGGGCGATGAAGCAGCCCGCCTTGGAAGAACGCGCCCTCGAGGCCCGCATCTCGCCGTTGGGGGGGGCGCAAGCGGGTCGGCTCTCCATCGTGCGCCGCAGCACCGACGCCGGGCCGCCGCCGCCGGTGACGGTCACGGCGCCCGATGGCCGGAGCCAGCGGCTGACGCTGACGCCGACCAGCGCCGGGATCGCCGGGGCCACGCTGGCGGCGACCATGCCCGGCGTGTGGCAGGCGAGCGATGGCGGCCGCACTGCCTACGCCGCGGCCGGGACCGCGAACCCGCTCGAAGTGGCCGATCTGCGCGCCACGGCCGGCCGGTTGACGCCCTTGCTCGCGTCCGGCGACGGCAGCGTGCGCTGGCTGGCAGGCCCCGGCAGCCCGATTGACGCCCCCGAACTGCGCCGCACCCTGCCCGGCCGCAGCGTGTCTGGGCAGCGCTGGGTCGGTCTGCCCAAGCGCGGTGCCAACCTGGTGACGTCGGTCATGGCAACGGCGCTGTTGCCGGACTGGTTGGCGGTGTCGCTGCTGCTCGGCCTCGTGGTGCTGGCGTGGTGGCGCGAGGCGGCCTAAGCGACTGCGCGAGACGCGAGATGGACGGACTTCGCGAGCGGTCCGGAGGAGGCAGCCTTCATCAACACAGAATATCCGGGCCGCCCACAGGACCCTTCCGGCAGTGGCGCTGGCCGATCCTCGCTGCTGACCCTGATCGGTTTCCTCGGGCTCACGCTGCTGGTGGGTGCCGCCGACGGCGTGGTGGCCGCATCCGGCGTGCATGGCTGGTATTTGTCGCTCGACCAGCCGCCGGGGACGCCACCCACCTGGCTGTTCGGCCCGGTGTGGACAGTGCTATACGCGATGATCGCGGTTGCGGCGTGGCAGGTTTGGCGCCGCGGGCTGCGGCCCAACGGGTCATGGCGGAGCGGCGAGCGCAGTGTCCGTCCGGCGCTGCGGCTGTGGGGGTGGCAGTTGCTGTTCAATGCCGCCTGGACGCCGGCGTTCTTCGGCCTGCACAGCCCGCCGTTGGCGTTGGCGACGGCCATGGCGCTGGTGACGTGCATCGTCGCCACGGCCCGGGCGTTCGCGCCCGTCAGCCGCCTCGCCGCGTTGCTCATGCTGCCGTACTTGGCATGGAGCTGCTATGCGGCCTATCTGACCGCCGGGTTCGTGTATCTGAACCCCCATGCGTGACAGGACCGTCCCATCCAGGAGGTTGCCAATGCCGATCGCCCGAGTGGCACTTACCACTGCCCTCCTCCTGGCCTGTCCGGGGCTCTGGAA
>CAXTVL010000288.1:0-4168 GCA_964247515.1 uncultured Acetobacteraceae bacterium
CGCGGCCATCGCCAGCAGCGCCGCGCAGGCGAGCGGCAGCGCCCGCCTCATGCCAGCGACAGGTAGGCGATGCCCGCGAGGCCGGCGGCGATGCAGTACCAGCCGAACGGGGTCAGCGCCCAGTCGTCGTTGCGCTTGAAGTAGCGCATCAGGAACCAGGTGCTCGCGAGCGCCGTGAGCCCCGCCGCCACCGCCGCCAGGCTCGCCAGGCCGAACACGCCAGGCGCCACGCTCGCGTGCAGCAGCTTCGGCACCTCCAACACGGTCGCGGCGATGATGATCGGGGTCGCGATCAGGAACGAGAAATGCGCCGAGCCCTCATGGTCGACGCCGCGCAACAGGCCACCCACGATGGTCGCCCCGGAGCGCGAGATGCCCGGCAGCAGCGCCCCGCACTGCCAGCAACCGATCAGCAGCGCGTCGCTCATCCGCAGCGTGGACAGCGCGCGGTGGCCGCTGCGCCGGATGCGCTCGCCGAACAGCAGCAGCGCGCCGTTCAGCACCAGGAAGCCCGCCACCGCCATCGGGTTGGCGAACAGATGCCGCAGCGGGCGCTCCAGCAGCCCGCCCACGATCACCGCCGGGATGGTCGCGACCACGATCAGCAGCAACACCCGCCGGCTCTCGCCGACCTCGTGCGGGCTGCCGGACAGGCCCAGCACGCCGCGCACGATCGCCAGCCAGTCGCGCCAGAAGAAGCCCAGCAGCGCCACCGCGGTGCCGACATGCAGCATCACCAGGAACGGCAGGAACTCCGGCGAGCCTTGGTCGACCCCCCAGTGGAACACCGCTGGCAGCAGTACCGCGTGGCCCAGGCTGCTGACCGGGAACAGCTCCGTCGCCCCCTGGATGACGGCGATCAGCAAGGCGTGCAGCGTGTCCATCGAGGCTCCGGGCGCGGTTCGGGTCGCACAAACCCGTTGCGCGCCGGCAGGTCAAGCGGCGCGGGCGGTCCCTAAAGATTGATAATCGGTATAGCCTTCGGCGCCGCCGCCGTACCAGGTGTCGCGCTGGTCGGGCGTCAGCGGCGCGTCGACGCGCAGGCGCTCCACCAGGTCGGGGTTGGAGATGAACGGCCGGCCGAACGCGATCAGGTCGGCCTCGCCCGCCGCCAGCACGCGCTCGGCGAGTGCCTTGTCGAAGCCGTTGTTGGCCATGAACAGGCCATCGAAGGCGCGCCGCAGGATCTGCAGGTCGAACCCGCCGGGCATGTCGCGTGGACCCTGCGTGGCGCCCTCGATCACGTGCATGTAGGCCAGGTGGTGCGGGTTGATCGTCTCGACCGCCGCGGTGAACACCGCCCGCGGGTCGCTGTCGGCGATGTCGTTGGCGGGGCTTACCGGCGAGAAGCGGATGCCGGTGCGCGCGCCGCCGGCCACGCCGACCACCGCCGCCACGACCTCGGCCAGGAACCGGGTGCGGTTCTCGACGCTGCCGCCGTAGCGGTCGGTGCGGCGGTTGGTGCCGTCGCGCAGGAACTGGTCGATCAGGTAGCCGTTGGCGGCGTGGATCTCGACCCCGTCGAAGCCGGCGTCGAGCGCGTTCTGCGTGGCGCGCCGATAGTCCTCGACGATGCCGGGGATCTCGTCGGTCTCCAGCGCGCGGGGCTGCACGAACGGCTGGAACCCGTGCTCGGTGAACGCCTGCCCCTCGGGTCGGACCGCCGACGGCGCCACCGGCAGGGCGCCGCCCGGTTGCAGCGAGGGGTGCGAGATGCGGCCGACGTGCCACAGTTGCAGGAAGATGCGGCCGCCCCGTCCATGCACCGCGTCGGTCACGAGCCGCCAGCCGGCGACCTGCTCCGGCGTCTGGATGCCGGGCGTGTAGGCGTAGCCCTTGCCCTGCTGGGTGATCTGGGTCGCCTCGCTCACGATCAGGCCGGCGGTGGCGCGCTGCGCGTAGTACTCGGCGTTGAGCGGGCCGGGCACGTCGCCGCGCCCGGCGCGGCTGCGGGTGAGCGGCGCCATGACGACGCGGTTGGGCAGCGTGAGGCCGCCCATGGTCAGGGGCTGGAACAGGTCGATGGGCATGGCGCGACTCCGCGAGCTCAGTCGTTGATCGGGTAGGACGCCATCAGGCGGCGCTGCAGCCGCCAGGCGCGGTACATCGCGCGCAGGCCGCTCGGCCGATAGCCCCGGCGGCGGTTGGCGCGCCCGATCCGCCAGGCCGCGCCGTAATGGCTGAACTGGTCGGCCCAGGCCCGGCGCAGCGTGGTGCGCGCGTCCCAGATGTGGGTGGGCTCGGAGCCGGCGCCGTTCACTTCTATGATGGCGAAGCGTTCGCCGCGCCGCAACGCGGCCAGCGAGTCGAAGCGCACGTCGAAACGCCCGAAATGGAATTCCGGCATGTCGCGCGCGATCGCCTCCAGCCGCGCGGTGAGCGCCGGGGTGATCTCCGATGTGCCGTCGCGGAAGATCGAGCCGCGACAGTGATTGCCGGCCAGCACCAGGCGCACCCGCTCGCCCGAGGCCGGCACCGTGTCGAGCCGGCCGGCGAGGCGGGGGAGGTAGAGGTGCGGCACCAGGCCGGCGCGCGGATCGGCCAGCACCAGGGCGCGCAGCGTCGAGCGGCCGTCGCCGGTGACGCTGGGCGCCTCCTTCAAGGTCAGCGAGGTGATGCGCCCGCGCGCCTCGCCCGGCAGGCGCACGTAGAACAGCCCGGCCTCGCCCTCCCACGCCACATAGCGTTGCAGCATCAGCCGCACCCCCGGCGGGTAGTCCGGCAGGGCCTGGGCCAGCGCCGCGCGGTCGGCCAGCAGCCGCACCCCGGCACCGTTGCAACCCACGTCCGGCTTGAGGATCAGCGGGTAGTCCAGCCCGGCTCGCGCCACGGCGGCTCCGGCGGCCGCGAGCGAGCGGGCGAGGTCGGCCTCGTGCGTGAAGCGGCACCAGGGTGCCACCGCCGCGCGGGCGGCGCCCTCGGCCAGCGCCAGGATGTCGCCCTTGCTCTCGCCGCACAGGCCGCCGGTCTCGATGCGCGGGTTGGCGGCGGTGGGCAGGCTCATGTCGCCGTAGCGCAGGCCGAGCGCGATCCATTGCGCCACCACCGGCGCGTAGAACAGCCAGCCGGGCCAGAACTCGAACGGGCTGAGCAGGCGCTCGGAGCGCTTGGAAGCGCCGCGCGCCGGTATCGCCGCCGCATCGCTCATCGTCTCTGCTCCTGCATTCGCGCCGCGGTGCGGCCCACCAGAATGACGACGACCGCGAACCCGATCGCCCCGGCCCAGCGCCAGGCGCCGAGATGCTCGATCAGCAAGGCGCCGACCTTGAGCGACACGCCGAACAGCAACGAGGTCCATACCAGCGTCGCCACCACCGCCGCCAGGGCGAAACGGCGCAAATTGGCGTGCAGAAAGCCGCACGCCGTGTAGGTCGGCAATCGGGCGCCGGGGATGAAGCGGCTGATGAACACCACCCGGAACACCCTTCCGTCGAGCCAGGCGCGCCCTTGCCGCATCCGGCCGGGCGGCACCCAGCGCGCCACCATCGGCACCCGCGACGACAGCGCGCCAAGCCCGTACAGGCCGAGGTCGCCCAGCACGATGCCGGCGTAGAGGGCCGCCAGCGCCACCTCGATGCGCAACTGGCCCGATTGCGCCTGCATGGCGGCCAGCACCGTGGCGGCGTCCTCCAGCACGAAGGTGCCGAGCACGATGACGACCGCCTGCAGCCATGCCTTGTGCCCGGCGAGGGTGGAGAGGCCGGCCAGCGACCAGGTCGACATCGGCTCAGCCGCCACGGTCGCGGCGGCGGGCGCGCGGGGTGGCCGCGCCGGTGCCCGGGAGGGACGGAGATTTCACGGCGCCCTTATGCCCGCGCCGGATGCCGCGTTGCTAGGGGGTGGGTCCGCCGCCGGGCGCCGGGCGCCGCCATCGTTGCGCCACCATCTTGACGCGAACGTGCGGAACGTAAACGCGCCCGCCGCTTGGCATTTCGCCGTCCGGCGTGGATAGAGTGGTGCCACATCGGCCAGGACGAGCCGGGACCGATGGCGCGACCGGGAGCCTCAGTGAGCATCCTCATAGTAGACGACGACGACGAGGTCCGGGAGATGCTTGCCGAGACGCTGGAGTATTTCGGTTACGGCGTCGCACAGGCGGCGAGCGGAGAGGAGGCGTTGCCGCTGCTCAGCGCCGACCCGTCGATCGCCATGGTCATCACCGACATCC
>CAXTVL010000289.1:0-3712 GCA_964247515.1 uncultured Acetobacteraceae bacterium
GGCGACGCCCGCCACCGTGCAGCCGTTCTTCGACAACATCCCCGACGTGCGCTGGACGATCTTCGAGCAGAGCAGCCACTCGCCGCATGTCGAGGAGACCGAAGCCTGCTTGGCCTTGGTGGACGATTTCCTGCGCGCGCGCGATCCCTAGCCGCGCAGGTTGCGCACCGGGACCTCCTCCAGCCGCAACTGCACCACCTTGCCGCGTTGCCAGGAGTTCGCGCCGGGCACGAGGCTCGGCTCGGCGATGTCGCGGCGGTCGCGGCGGCGCTGGTCGGTCTCGACATTGAACCGCCGGTCGCGATCCCGCACCTTGCCGGCGTCGGCCTGGCCGTCTTGGGTGAACCCCATCATGAGCTGCGGGATGCCCATGGGGAAGCTGGGGTCCCGGTCGACCTGCCAGGTGTGCCAGGTCTTGCCGTAGGTCGTGACCAGGTCGGCCATGAAGGCGTGCTCGGCCAGTTCCGGCACGCCGGGGGCGATAAGCTCGCCCGAGCGGACCTCGTAGTCGTGGCTGTGCCACAGCCGCCTCTCGTCGTCGGGCAGGGTGCGGAACACACGCTCGCTCACGATGTACTCGATACCGATCAGCTTGGCGTCGGCGCGGTTGGAATCGTAGATCACGCACTGGTGGAAGTCCTCGGTCAGGTGCGTGCAGAAATGGTTGGCCTCGACCTGCCGCCCCATGTCGTCGGCGTAGAAGTGGAAGCCGTTGAGGTACTCGCTCATCGCGTCGATCGGTCGCTTGGCCTGCACCGCGTCGGCCGCGGTGTCGAGCACGTGGCTGCGCGCCGACATCGGGGCGCCGGGAACCGGCGCGGGGTCCTGGGCCACCGCCCTGCGGCCCAGCAGCGTCGCCAACGGTGCGGCCACCGCTGTCGCCACCAGCGAACGGCCGAAGCAGCGGCGGCAGGTCAGGTCGTGCAGCAGGCCCATGCTACGCGAACGCACGCTCGCGCCTTCGGGTTCGCTGGCGCGCGACCGCCCATGGCCCTAGCATGACGCCTCCGCAGCAGGATGGACCAAGCGATGAAGCTCAGCGCGCGCAACCAGATCAAGGGCACGATCACCGAGGTGATCCGCGGCCAGACCACCGGCCACGTCCACATCGACATCGGCGGCGGCGTCACCGTGCATTCGTCGATCACCAACGAAGCGATCGACGAGCTGGCGCTGGCGGTCGGCGACGAGGCGTTCGCCGTCATCAAGTCGTCCGACGTCATGGTGGCGAAGTAGTCATGCGCCTGGCCGGAGCGGCGCTCGGGCTGGTGCTGCTGGCGACGCCGGTCGCGGCGCTCGCGCGGGACGACGCCACGCTCGCCATCCAGGGCCAGGTCGAGCACCCGCGCGCGCTGGCCCGGGCCGACCTTGCGGCGCTGCCGCGCGTCACCGTGACGCTGACCCACGACAAGCGGCGCGCGTCGTACACCGGCGCGTTGCTCTGGACCATCGTCAACGCCGCGGCGCCGACCGAACTGCCCGGCGACCGAACCCATGTCCGCCACACCATCCTGGCGCACGGCCGCGACGGCTACGCGGCGGCGCTGGCGATCGGCGAGCTGGACCCCAACCTCGAAGGCAAGCAGGTGCTGGTCGCCTACGAGCAGGACGGCAAGGCGCTGCCCACGCCGCGGCTGGTGGTGCCGGGCGAGGCGCATCCGGCGCGCAGCGTCAAGGACCTGGTCGCCGTCGAGGTGCGCTGAACCGTGCTGACGCCTGCGCTCGCGATCCGCCGCCTCGGCGTGGCGGACACGGCGGCGTTCCGGGCCTTGCGCCTGGAGGCGCTGGAAGACGCGCCCGACGCCTTCGGTTCGACCTACGACGCCGAGGCGGCGCAGCCGATCGCGGAGCACAAGGAACGGCTGGCGAGTTCGACCGTGCTCGGCGCGCATGTCGAAGGGGAGCTGGTGGGCATCGTCGGCTACAAGGCGGAGAGCGGCCGTAAGAACGCGCACAAGGCGTTCGTCTGGGGCATGTACGTGCGTGCCGCCGCGCGTCGCCAGGGGATCGGCGCGGCACTGGTCGACACCCTGCTGCGGTCCGCCAAGTCCAGCGTCGAACAGCTTACCTTGACCGTCGTGCGCGGCAACGACGCGGCGTTTGGCCTGTTCGAGGGGGCCGGGTTCACGACGTTCGGCGTGCAACCCCGGTCTTTGAAGACGCCGAGCGGCTACCTGGACGAGATCCTGATGCGACGCCTGCTCGACTGACTTGCCGCCGCGCCGCGCTACCGGCCGGCCAGGAACGCCTCGGCGGTGCGCAGGCTGAGCGCCATGATGGTGAGCGCCGGGTTGGCCGCGAGCGCGCTCGGGAACACAGAGTTGTCGCACAGCCAGAGGTTCGCCACGTCGAAGCTGCGCCCCACCGGGTCGACCACGGCGCGGCCGGCGTCGCTTCCCATGCGGCAGGTGCCGACGGTGTGGGCCGCGCGCTGCAACGACCAGATGTCGCGCGCCCCCGCCTGCCGCCACACCTCGGTCATGAACGCCGTCGCGTGGCGGTCGATGGCGCGCTCGTTGGCGCCGTAGTCGAACGTCACGCGGGCGCGGCGCATCCCGATCCCGTCCGTCTCGTCGGCGAGGTCGAGGAAGTTGCCCGGCTGCGGCAGGCACTCGCCGTTGATGCCGATGCCGGCGTTGTGGTTGTAGCCGGCGATGGCGTCGACCAGAGGCTGTCCCCACAGGCCGCGGCCGCGCGCCATCTGGTTGGCCCAGTTCATCGGCAGGATGCCCAGGCTCTGCGCCAGGTAGCCGCCGGCGAAGTCCGCACCCTCGGCACGCAGCATGTCCTCGGTGATGAGCGAGGACGGGTAGCCCTTGTTCGGCCGCATCTCCCGCTCGAACGTGCCCCAGACCTGGGTCGCGACGTGCGCCATGTAGTTGCGCCCGACCTGGCCGCTGGAGTTGGCGAGGCCGGTGTGCAGCAGCAGGCGCGGCGTCTCGATGCCGCCGGCGCACAGGAACACCGTGCCGCAACGCTGCCGGTGGTCGATCCCGGCTTGGCGGTAGACGACGGCGGTGACGCGCCCGCCGGCGTCGCGCTCGAAGCCGTGCGCCACGCAGCCCGGGCGGATCTCGGCGCCCTCGGCGACGGCGAGCGGCAGGTAGGTCACGTCCATGCTGGCCTTGGCGCCGTTGCGGCAGCCCTGGTGGCAGTGGCCGCAGCCGATGCAGGCGCGGCGCGCGCCGAGATCGCGCGACACCAGCGCCGCCGGCGCGTCGCAGGTGCGCACGCCCAACGCGTCGCATCCGGCCTGCATCATCTGCGCCGGGCTGTTGCGCGCCACCGGGGCCAGCGGATAGCAGCGCTCGGGCTCCCACGGATAGGATCGCGGGCCGGAGACGCCGAGGAACGCCTCGACCCGGCGGTAGTACGGCAGCAACTCGTCGTAGCCGAGCGGCCAGTCCTCGCCCACGCCCTGCTCCGAGCGCAGCCGCAGGTCGCGCGGGTCGGGCCGTGGGCAGAACGCCCCCCAGTGCAGGGTCGAGCCGCCGACGCCGGTGCCGCTGTTGTTGGCGCCGAACGCCTGGTGCAGGCCGCCGGCGCTGAGCCGCTCGCCCAGCCAGTAGATGTCGGCGGCCGCGGTCTCGTCGGCGGGGAAGTCCTCCGGCTCCCAGTTGCGCCCGGCCTCCAGCGCCACCACGCTGAGCCCGGCTTGCGCCAGCCGCGCCAGCAGCGGCGCGACCTCGAAGCCGTAGTGGGTCAGGCGCTC
>CAXTVL010000289.1:3722-4152 GCA_964247515.1 uncultured Acetobacteraceae bacterium
GGCGCCGGTGCCGATCACCACCGCGTCCACGATGGCGCGCGTGGCGTGCCGCCGCATCGTGTCGAGGTCCATCACACCGGCTCCCAGGCGTCGCGCCGGCCGGCGCCGATGTGGACGAAACCGGGTTTCGGCTCGCCGTCGCCGCCGTAGCCGATGCCGCTGTAGCCGATGCGCGCGAGCGTCGCCGGGTGCGCCACGTAGGCCCGCACCGCGTCGGAACGCAGGTCCTCGAACCAGAGCTTCATGCGGGCGCCGTCGAGCACGCCCGCGAGTTCGCCGGCCGCGACCGCGCGCAGCATGGCGTCCTGGCGCTCGCCGTCGCCTCCGCCGCCACCCTCGTGGTGCCCGAGGCCGTGCGCCGCCTCGTCGACTTCGGCTTCTCGGAGGACCGGGCCGGCCTCATCAACGCCTACTTCGCCGCCATGGTGGC
>CAXTVL010000290.1:0-3665 GCA_964247515.1 uncultured Acetobacteraceae bacterium
GGCCCGGCCAGTCCACCACATGCTCCTCCAGCGCCCCCGCCATCCGCTCGCTGATCGCCCGGCCGCGCACCGAGACGCCGGCGCTGTGGACTGTCTCCGGCGAACCGGACACCAGCGGGTGCCACCAGGCGAGGCCGCGCCCCTCGGCCACCCGGCGATAGCCGCACGAGGGCGGCAGCCAGTCGATCTCGCGCAGCGAGTCGGCCGTGAGGCCCACGCAATCCGGCACCTTGATCTGCCGGCGCGCGTAGTCGCCACAGCGGCAGGCGTGCAGGTCGAGCAGGTGACAGGCGACGTTGGTGAACGACAGCGAGCCGTCGTCGTCGTGGCGCAGCTTGTGCAGGCAGCAGCGGCCGCACCCGTCGCACAGCGATTCCCATTCGACCTCGGTCATCTCCGAAAGCCGCTTGGTCTCCCAGAACGGGCGGGCGGCGGCCTCAGCCATTTGGCAGCGGCGCGCTGGTCACGGGCGCGCGCGGCGCCGGCGCGCCGTCGAGCGGGGTGGGCGCGCCGGGCATCGTGGTCGGCGCCACGTTGGCGGGCAGCCCGGGGGCCACCGCGCCGGAGAACCGCCCCAGCATCTCGCGCAGCGGCGCCGCCCCCGGGTTGTTGCCCTGGTTCTGCAGCACGAGCTGCTGGGCCGCGATCGGCTGCCCGTAATAGGCGGCGTTCCAGTCGCTTTTCACGGTGATCAGGCTGCCGTCCAGCGACAGGCCGGCATACAGGCCACGGCTGCGCGCGAACGCCACCACGTCGGCCTTGAGCGCCCCGGTGGTCGAGCCGGAGAAGCCGGTGCCCAGCGTCGCGAACGCCAGCCCGGCATCGGCGCCGACCTTGAACTGGTCGTCGATGATCGCCTGCAGCCCGCGCTCGGTCAGCACGATGAACATCACCTGGCTGTCCTGGATGCCGGCCTGGAAGCCGATGCTGCCGGCGCTGAGGTCGTAGAAGGCGGGGCTCGACCAGCCGTTCGCGCGACGGCCGACCAGCACGCAGTTGCCGCCCTGGCCGCCGATCACGAAACCGGCCTTGAACACCTGCGGGCAGACCAGCGCGCCGCGCGCGCGGCGCATCAGCGGGATCGCGTCGCGACCCTCGCGCGCCGTCATCATGCCCTGCACGGTGAGCGTGGCGCGGTCGACCAGCTCCTGCTCGCGCTGCTGTGCCTTGGCCCGCAGCGGCGCCAGGGCGGCCACGAGCGACAGCGAGACGACCAAAGCGCGCTTCATGCGGCAGACTCCTTAACGCGCCGCACTTTGTCCGATCCGTGGCTTCTCCGGCAAGCCTCGACTGGTCTCTCAGAGTCCCGGCATCTGGTTCACGCACACCACGCGCCAGCCGGCCGGGGTGCGGTCGAGCCGGGTCAGCGACAGGTTCTCGACCGAGAGGTGCAGCGCGTTGTCGGCGCGGATGTCGAGCGCGTGTGCCACGGCCGCGCGGATGGTGCCGCCATGGCTCATCGCCACCACGTCGTGCCCGGCGTACCGCTCCGCCAGCCGCTCCATCAGCGGCGACACGCGGGCGATGCCGTCGGCCATGCTCTCGCCGCCGGGCGGCCGCTCGTCGCCGGCCATCGGCCAGAACCCGTGCGGCGGCAGCTTGAGCTGGGCCGGCAGTTGCTCGTGCGGCAGCCCCTGCCAGGCGCCGAAGCTCAGCTCGATCAAGCCGGGCTCGATCATCAGCTCCTGCTCCGGGTAGCCGGCGGCGAAGATGGCGCCGGCGGTGCGCTGGGTGCGCGACAGCGGGCTCGCGAGCCACGTCACCTCCGGCCCGGGCGTCGGCAGCCGGCGCGCCAGCTCCTCGTACATCGAGCGCTGGCCCACCAGGTTCAGCGGGCACAGCGGCACGTCGTTGTCGCCGTAGATCACGGCGCGCGCGTTCTCCTCGACGATGGCGTGGCGGATCATCCAGAAGCGGGTCTCGGTCTCGTCCATGAAGCCTTACTCGCCGATGCTGATGAGGGCGCCGCGCACGCGGGCGGCGCGGAACTGCGAGGCGAACACCGCGACGGCGCCGGCCAGCCACAGCAGGTTGAGGGCGGCCGCCCAGGCCATGTGGCCCCAGACGCCGCCGGTGCCGCGCAGCGCCGCGCGCATCCCCTCGAACACGTGCGTGGACGGCAGCGCCAGCGACACCGGGCGCACCCATTCCGGCAGCACCGAGACCGGGTAGAACACCGCCGAGAACGGCGTCAGCCCGAACAGCACCGACCACGCCAGCGCCTCCGCGCCGGCGCCGTGGCGCAGGATCAGGCTAATGACGCCGAGCGAGACCCACCAGCCCATGACCAGCAGATTGGCCACGAACAGCACCAGGATCGGCCCGGCGGCGAACAGGTTGAAGGCATACAGGACGTAGGCCAGCAGCACCGCCGGCAGCACGCCGCAGGCGACGCGCAACGCCGACATGCCGATCAGCGCCGCAACCAGCTCGGCCGGGCGCAACGGGCTCACGAACACATGGCCGAGGTTGCGCGACCAGATCTCCTCGAGGAAGCTGAGCGAGACACCCATCTGGCCGCGCAGCGCCACCTCCCACAGCAGCACGGCCGACAGCAGCACGCCGCCGGCGACCGCCGTGGGGCTGCCGAGCCGGCTCGCGAAGAACGTCGCGGTGAAGCCCCAGACGCAGAGTTGCAGCGTGGGCCAGTAGGCCAGCTCGATCAGCCGTGGCCAGGAGCGGCGGTACAGCGCGATGTGTCGGTACATCATGCCCCAGACGCGGCGCAGCGAGGCCCGGCCCATCGTCAGGCTGGTCACGCCGGCACCGGCTCGGCATGGCGGTCGCGGGCGATGTCGAGGAACACCTGCTCCATGTCGTCGCGGCCGTAGCGCGACAGCAGCTCGGCCGGCGCCCCCTGGTCGACCACGCGGCCCTGTTTGAGCATCAGCACCCGGTCGCACAGCCGCTCGACCTCGGCCATGTTGTGCGAGGCGAGCAGGATGGAGCAGCCGCTCTCGGCGCGGTAGCGTTGCAGCCAGCCGCGCACCAGGTCGCCGGTGTCGGGGTCGAGGCTCGCGGTCGGCTCGTCGAGCAGCAGCACGTCGGGCCGGTTGATCAGCGACTTGGCGAGCGCCACGCGGGTCTTCTGCCCGGCCGAGAGCTGCCCCGCGAGGCGGCCCAGGATCGGCTCGAGGTCGAGTTCGCGCGCCAGCTCGGCGATGCGCCGCTCGGGGCGGGGCACGTCGTAGAGGTGGCAGTAGACGCGCAGGTTCTCCACAACCGACAGCCGCGCCGGCAGCGCCACGTAGGGCGAGGAGAAGTTCATCCGCGCCAGGGCGGCGAAGCGGTCGCGCGCCATGTCGTGACCGAGCACGCTGATCCGGCCGCTGGTCGGGATCAGCAGGCCCAGCAGCATGGCGAGCGTGGTGCTCTTGCCGGCGCCGTTGCCGCCCAGCAGGCCCAGCGTGCTGCCCGCCGGCACGTCGAACGAGATGTCGTCCACCGCCAGATTGGCCCCGTAGCGCTTCGACAAGCCGGAGACGGAGATGACGCTGACGGCGGGCATGGGCATCGATTAGGCCGCGCCCGCCATGCCGCCAAGGGCAATGTTGCGTGACATCCGCGTGGGCTCGCGCGCCGGCACCGCCGCGGCGCCCTGGAACAGCGTGACACCATGGGCCACGCCCCACGCGATCGCGGTGCCGCTGTCGGCCCCCGACAGC
>CAXTVL010000290.1:3675-4151 GCA_964247515.1 uncultured Acetobacteraceae bacterium
GGCAGATCGGGCGACCAGGGCCGCTCGATCAGGGCGAGGCCGGGCGGCGCCAGCGGCAGCGCCGGCAGCAGCGCCGCCTCGATCCCGCGCAGCAGCAGCCGGTAGCCGCGCGCGCTGGCTAAATCGCGGGCGAACACGAACGCGGCCGGGTCGGCCAGCAGGTCGGCGGCCGACAGGTTCAGCACCACCTGGCCACGCAGCCGCGCCGGCAGCGCCGCGTCGAAGCGCAGGAACTCGGCGGCCAGGATCGTCGCCACGTTGAGGTCGAGGCTGAACGGGCCGGCGTGGCGGAGCTCGCCCGGGGCCGACAGCAGTGCCAGCATCCTTCGGTCGAGCGTGCGGGTCAGCCGGCGGAACAGCCACGGGGCGGCGCGCACCGCGACCCCCGGCAGCAGCGCCGCCGCCAGGGCGCCCACCGACAGCAGGCGCCGTTCCCAGCGCAGCGCCAGCCGGCCCTCGCCGTCCGGGCCGCACAC
>CAXTVL010000291.1:0-4146 GCA_964247515.1 uncultured Acetobacteraceae bacterium
CCCGTCGTCCTGGCCGGCGTGGCCGAGCGAGGCTTCCAGTTGCGCGTCGAGCGGCTGCCGCGGATCCCAGGTCTCCGCCACCGCCCCGGTCCGGGCGAGCGGGTCCAGACCCGGCGCGAACACCGGGGTCGACTTCGCCAGTTCCCGCAGCCGGTCCTCCGGCAGCTTCGTGACCCGCGCCATCGAGGGCAGGTCCATCACCGCCGGCGTGGCACCCGGCAGGGCCACCAGCCGGTCGGTTGCCAGTGCCGTCGCCAGGAACGCGCCCGCCGACGCGTGGCCGTACAGCAGCCCGAGCGTGCGGTGCCCATGCTGGCTGGCCAGCAGCAGGCATTTGGCCAGGTGGGCCAAGTACTCGTTGAGGCCCAGCATCTCCTCGCGCCGCGCCATCAACTGCCCCTCGGTGTCCACCAGGACCAGGATCGGCGTCTCACCGCCCTTGGCGACCACGTCCAGGACGTGCGCGGCCAGCACCAGCGCGCCGTCTGCGCCGAGCGGCACGCCGTCGGCCACGCCCACCACCGCGACCGGCGCGCCGCCGCTTCGCTTGGCGTGACCGGTGATCCAGCCGTGCGCGCTGGCCTTCACCTCATGGCCGGACGGGAACAGGCCGCGCAGCAGCTCATCGAGCGTCATGGTTGGCCTCTCGCAGTTTGTCGGCGATCGCCACGAACGGGGCGTGGTCCATGTCGCGGATGGTGGCCGGGTCCTTGATGCCGAGCGCCTGCCACATCGCGACGGCGTCGTCGCAGCCGCCGAGCCGCCGATGGCGCGCGGCCAGGCGAACCTGCTCGGCGCGCAGCGTCGCGAGCTCGAACGGCGGCACGGCATCGAGCGCTGCGATGGCGGCCTGCCGGAAGCCGGCCATGCTGTCGGCGGCGAACGCGTCGGCGCCGCCGATCAGCCGGCGGTTCTTGCCGCCGACCACGCTCCAGACCAGCGCCTTGTTGGCGGCGTCGAACTCCTCGACGCCCTTGTTGGTCTCGATCACCTCCGGGCCGGACACGCCGATGCGCCCCTCCTCGGAGACCACGACGCGCGAGCAGGTCGCGGCCGTGAGCCCGGCGCCGCCGAACGCCCCGGACTTGCCGCCCACCAGGGCGATCACCGCGATCCCGGCGTGGCGCGCCTCCGCCACGGCGCGCATCACCTCGGCCACCGCGAGCTCGCCGGCGTTGGCCTCCTGCAGCCGCACGCCGCCGCTGTCGAGCAGCAGCAGGACGGTGCGCGGCAGGTGCTTGTGGTCGCGCGCGGCGCGCAGCAGGCCCACCATCTTGGCGCCGCTCACCTCGCCGAACGTGCCGCCCATGAACTGCCCTTCCTGGGCCGCGAGCAGCACGCCATGGCCGTCGAGCTTGCCGCGGCCGACCACCACGCCGTCGTCGAACGCCGCCGGCAGGTCGAACAGCGACAGATGCGGGCTGCGCACCCGCTCGGCCGGCCCCAGGAACTCGTGGAAGCTGCCGGGGTCGAGCAACCCCTCGACTCGCTGCCGGGCGGTCGCCTGGAACCAGCTCGCCTCGCCACCGACCGCGGCGCGGCGCGTCATGCGGCCCTCATCAGCGCGGTGCCCTGCGCCAGGCGCAGCGAGACCGTGTCCGGCCGGGCGCCGCCGTCGTTGATCGAGATGCGCAAGCCCCCGGGCGAGTAGCGCTCGACGAAATCGGCGACCACCGCGCGCCAGGTGTCGTCGAATCCGGTGACGGCGGTGTTGATGTCCACCTCGCAATGCCGGCCGGCCAGCACGCGCTCCAGCAGCACTTCGAGGTTGCCGGACGCCACCACGCCGATGATCGCCTGCTCCCTGTCGCCGGGCAGCCGGGCCTTGGCGGTGTGCTTCAGCTTCAGGGTCTGCATCGCGTGGCGCTCCTACCAGTTGCGGAACTTGGCGGGCGGGTCGTAGAGGTTGCCCGACCAGTGCATCAGGTCCTTGACCGAGCGCGCCGCCAGCATACTGCGATGCACGTCGAGCGGGTCGATGCCGAGGTCTTCGGGACGCCGGACGATCTTCCGCTCGCGCAGCCGCTCCACCATCTTGCGGTCGCGCCCGCGGCCCACCTCGGTGAAGCCGGCGATGCCGCGGATCGCCTGCTCGCGCTCCTCGGCGGTGCGGCACAGCAGCAGGTTGGCGATGCCCTCCTCGCTCACGATATGGGTCACGTCGTCGCCGTAGATCATCACCGGCGCCAGTTCGAGCTTGAGCTTCTCGGCGAGGTTCAGGCTGTCGAGCTTTTCCACGAAGGTCGGCACCATCTTCTCGCTGAACGTCTCGATCACCTGCACCACCAGCTTGCGGCCGCGCACCATCGCCGGATGGCCGTCCGAGGCCTCGCGCCCGGCCTTGAGCCAGGGGTCGCTCGGGTGGCGCCGGCCGTGCGCGTCGCAGCCCATGTTGGGGGCGCCGCCGAAGCCCGCGATGCGGTCCTGGGTGATGGTCGAGCTGTTGCCCGCGAGGTCGATCTGCAACGTCGAGCCGATGAACAGGTCGGTGGCGTACAGCCCGGCCACCTGGCAGGCCATGCGGTCCGACGCCATCGAGCCGTCGCGGCCGGTGAAGTAGATGTTCGGTCGGGCGCGCATGTACTCGTCCATGCCGACCTCGGAACCGAAGCTGTGGATCTGCTCGACCCAGCCCGACTCGATGGCGGGGATCAGCGTGGGATGCGGGTTGAGCGCCCAATGGGTGCAGATCTTGCCCTTGAGGCCGAGCTTGTCGGCGTAGGTCGGCAGCAGCAGCTCGACCGCTGCGGTGTTGAAGCCGATGCCGTGGTTGAGCCGCTTCACGCCGTATTCCGCGTAGATGCCCTTGATCGCCATCATCGCGGTCAGGATCATCGTCTCCGTGACCTGCGCCGGGTCGCGGGTGAACAGCGGCTCGACGTAGAACGGCTTGGGTGACTCAACCACGAAGTCGATCCGGTCGCCCGGCACGTCGACCCGCGGCAGCTTGTCCAGCACCTCGTTGACCTGCGCCACGACGATGCCGCCCTTGAACGCCGTCGCCTCGATCACCGTGGGCGAATCCTCGGTGTTGGGGCCCATGTACAGGTTGCCCTCGCGGTCGGCGGCGCGGGCCACGGTGAGCGCCACGTGCGGCGTGAGGTCGACGAAGTAGCGGCCGAACAGCTCGATATAGGTGTGGATCGCCCCCAGCTCGACCTTGCCGCCGTTCAGCGCCCGGGCCACCGCGCCGCTCTGCGGCCCCGAATACGAGTAGTCGAGCTTGCGGGCGATGCCGCGCTCGAACAGGTCGAGGTGCTCGGGCAGCACGATCCCGGACTGGACGATGTGCAGGTCGTGGACCTTCCTGGGATCGGCGCGGGCCAATGCCGCGGCCAGGAAGTCCGCCTGCTTCTGGTTGTCGCCTTCCATGCACAGCCGGTCGCGCGGCCGGATGACCGCTTCCAGCAGCGCGGTCGCGTCCTCCGGCTTGACCATCTTGCCGTGGGCGAATCTCTGGCCCGCCCGCCTCCGCTCGTCGCGCGCCGTCTGCTCCGATCGCCAGTCCACCCTGTCGTTCATGCGCTGGCGCGTCCCCTGGAAGTTGCGTGATCGGCGGCGGGGTGGAGCGTCACGGCAGGTGGGCGCTGTCGCCGCCCGTGACCTCGAACGACGCGCCGCTCACCATGCGGGCGTCGTCGGAGGCCAGGAACACCACCATCGGCGCCACGTCGCCCGCCTCGACCCAGGGCACGCCCAGCGGCGTCTTGGCGATCAGCGCCTGCCTGGCTTCCCGCTCGTCCTGCGAGGGCTCGCCGCTCGGCTGCTTGCCGCCTTCCTGCAACGCCTGCGCGTAGCGGCCCTCGTGCCGGGTCAATGGCGTGTCGATCAGGCCCGGGATGACGGCGTTGACCGTGATGCCGTGGCCGCCCAGTTCGAGGGCCGCCGACTTCATCAGGCCGAGGATGCCCCATTTCGACGCCGAGTAGGCGGCGCCGAACTTGGTGCCGTGCCGCCCCTGGGTGCTGGAAGTGACGATGATCCGCCCGGCGCCGCGTTCCACCAGCAGCGGCGCGAAGGCGCGCAGCACGTTGGCGGTGCCGGTCAGGTTGACGTCGATCTGGTCCCGCCAGTCGGCGTCGGCCATCTCGAGCAGCGGCTTGAACGCCTGGATGCCGGCGTTGGCGAACAGGATGTCGAGGCCGC
>CAXTVL010000292.1:0-4136 GCA_964247515.1 uncultured Acetobacteraceae bacterium
ATGCTGTACCGCGACCTCGCGGACCCGGTGGCGCTGCTGCGCGGCGAGCGCGGCGACACCGAACTGGGGCAGTTCTGGGCCTATGGCGACGCCGCGCGCGACGCCGGGCCGTATTCCGCGCTGATGTCCGCCTCGCAGGCGATGATCGCCGAGGAGGTGCTGGACGCCGTGCCGCTATCCCGGCACCGCTGCCTGCTCGACGTGGGCGGCGGCGAAGGCGCCTTCGTCGCGGCGGCGCTGCGCCGCACGCCCGGGCTGCGGGCCATCCTGTTCGACCTGCCAGCGGTGGCGGCGCGGGCGCGCCACGCTCTCGCGACCCGGCGACTGCCGGCCGAGGCGATCGGCGGCGACTTCCTGGCCGATCCACTTCCCGCCGGCGCCGACGTCGCCAGCCTGGTCCGGGTGCTGCACGACCACGACGACGACGTGGCGCTGGCGATCCTGCGCGCGGTGCGACAGGCGTTGCCGACAGGCGGCACGCTGCTGCTGGCCGAGCCGATGGCGCGGACGCCGGGCGCCCGATCGGTCGGCGCCTATTTCGCTTTCTACCTGCTCGCCATGGGTCATGGGCGCCCGCGCAGCCGGCGCGAGATCGCGGCGATGCTGCGCCAGGCCGGGTTCGGCCGGGTGCGGCGCCACCGCACCCGCACGCCGCTGCTGACCAGCGTGCTCACCGCCCGGGCGATGGCACTGTAAGTAAAGATTGACACATCTGGGCGTCCGGATAGTCTGACACTGGTAGGAAAGGAGGCCGTTCGATGGACACACTCGCTGTCGTGCTGACGCGGCCCGAACTGATCGCGCTCGACCGGCTCGCCTTGGACATGCCCGGCGCTGGCGATGTCGTGGTGGACGTGGCCTGGAGCGGCGTCAGCACCGGCACCGAGCGCCTGCTGTGGAGCGGCCGGATGCCGGACTTCCCCGGCATGGGCTATCCGCTGGTGCCCGGCTACGAGTCGGTGGGCGAGGTGGTCGAGGCCGGCCGCGACTCCGGCCGCCGCGTCGGCGATCGGGTGTTCGTGCCCGGTGCGCGCTGCTACGGCCCGGTGCGCGGCCTGTTCGGCGGCGCGGCCGCGCGGGTGGTCCTGCCCGGCAGCCGCGCGCTGCCGATCGATGCCGGGTTGGGCGAGCGGGGCGTGCTGCTGGCGCTGGCCGCCACCGCCCACCACGCCATCCCGGTGGCGGCGGGCGTCCCTCCCGGCCTGATCGTGGGCCACGGCGTGCTGGGCCGCCTGCTCGCCCGCCTCGCCGTGCTGGCCGGCGGCGAGCCGGTGGTGTGGGAGCTGGACCCGGCCCGCGCCTTGGGTGCCGAGGGCTACCAGGTGCTGCACCCCGACGCCGACCCGCGGCGCGACTACCGCGCCATCTGCGACGCGAGCGGCGATGCCGGCCTGCTCGACGGCCTAATCGGCCGGCTGGCGCCCGGCGGCGAGATCGTGCTGGCCGGCTTCTACAGTGAGCGCCTCTCGTTCGCCTTCGCCCCCGCCTTCATGCGCGAGGCGGGCTTGCGCATCGCCGCCCAATGGCAGCCCGCCGATCTCGCCGCCGTCCGCTCGTTGATCGAGAGCGGCCGGCTGTCGCTCGACGGCCTCATCACCCACCGCCACGACGCGGCCGACGCGCCGGTCGCCTACCGCACCGCCTTCACCGACCGCGCCTGCCTGAAACTGGTCCTGGATTGGAGCGCCGCATCATGAACGCCATCACCCAACCGCACCTGCGCCAGGAAGCCGAGATCGAGCCGGACGCGCCGGCCAGCGCCGCCCCCACCAAGCAGACCCAGATCATCGCGATCTACGGCAAGGGCGGCATCGGCAAGAGCTTCACCCTGGCCAACCTCTCCTACATGATGGCGCAGCAGGGCAAGAAGGTGTTGCTGATCGGCTGCGACCCGAAGAGCGACACCACCTCGCTGCTGTTCGGCGGCCGCTCCTGCCCCACCATCATCGAGACATCGGGCAAGAAGAAAGCTGCCGGCGAGAAGGTCGCGATCGGCGACGTCTGCTTCAAGCGCGACGGCGTGTTCGCGATGGAGCTGGGCGGCCCCGAGGTCGGCCGCGGCTGCGGCGGGCGCGGCATCATCCACGGCTTCGAACTGCTGGAGAAACTGGGCTTCCACGAATGGGGCTTCGACTACGTGCTGCTCGACTTCCTGGGCGACGTGGTGTGCGGCGGCTTCGGCCTGCCGATCGCCCGCGACATGTGCCAGAAGGTCATCGTCGTCGCCTCCAACGATTTGCAGTCGCTCTACGTCGCCAACAACGTCTGCTCGGCGGTGGACTATTTCCGCAAGCTGGGCGGCAATGTCGGTGTCGCCGGCATGGTCATCAACAAGGACGACGGCACCGGCGAGGCGCAGGCGTTCTCGGCCGCGGTCGGCATCCCGGTGCTGGCGGCGATCCCGGCCGACGAGGACATCCGCCGCAAGAGCGCCAACTACGAGATCATCGGCAAGCCCGGCGGCCGCTGGGCGCCGATGTTCGAGGAGCTGGCGGCGCAGGCTGCCGGCGCTCCGCCGGTGCGCCCGACGCCGCTGACCCACGACGCGCTGCTGGGCCTGTTCGCCGGCGACGCGGTGGGGCGCGACGTGGTGCTGGAGCCGGCGTCGCAGGACGATATGTGTGCCGCCTCGGTCAACACCCGCCCGTCGCTCGAAGTGATCTACGAGGGTGCCTGACATGGACGGTGGCTGCCATGGCGGGCGCGAGACGCTGATCGAGGCGGCGCGCGTCGCCGGCAAGGGCGACGGCATGGCGAAGCTGCTGGCCGACTACCCGCGCGGGCCGCACGACCAGCCGCAGTCGATGTGCCCGGCGTTCGGGGCGCTGCGGGTCGGCCTGCGGATGCGCCGGACCGCGACGATCCTGTCCGGCTCGGCCTGCTGCGTCTACGGCCTGACCTTCACCTCGCATTTCTACGGTGCCAAGCGCTCGGTCGGCTACGTGCCGTTCAACTCCGAGTCGCTGGTGCGCGGCCAGTTGTTCGAGGACATCCGCAACGCCGTCTACGAGACCGCCAAGCCCGCAGAGTACGACGCGGTGGTGGTCATCAACCTCTGCGTGCCGACCGCCTCCGGCGTGCCGCTCGACCTGTTGCCGAAAGAGATAGACGGCGTGCGGATCATCGGCATCGACGTGCCGGGCTTCGGCGTGCCGACCCATGCCGAGGCCAAGGACGTGCTCGCCGGCGCGATGCTGCGCTACGCCCGCACCGAGGCCGAGCACGGCCCGGTGCAGCGGCCGCGCCAGGCGCAGAGCGATCTTCCCAGCGTCGCCGTGCTGGGCGAGCTGTTCCCCGCCGACCCGCCGGGGCTGGGCGCGCTGCTGGCGCCGATGGGCCTGTCGGTGGCGCCGCAGGTGCCGTCGCGCGAGTGGCGCGATTTGTACGCGGCCCTCGACTGCGCCGTGGTCGCGGCGGTGCATCCGTTCTACACCGCCGCGGTGCGCGAGTTCCGTGCGGCCGGGCGTCCGGTCGTCGGCTCCGGCCCGGTCGGCGTCGAAGGCACCGCCGCATGGCTGGAGTCGGTCGGCCGTGCCGCCAATGTCGGCGCGGCCGAAATCGACGCGGCGCGCGCCAAGGCGTTGCCGGCGATCCGCGCGGTGCTGGACGCCAACCCGATCGCCGCCCGCGTCACCGTCTCCGGCTACGAGGGTTCCGAGCTGCTGGTGGCGCGGCTGCTGATCGAGGCCGGCGCCGAGGTGCCCTATGTCGGCACCGCCTGCCCGCGCACCGAATGGAGCGACGCCGACCGCGAGTGGCTCGCGGCCCAGGGGACGCACGTCCAGTACCGCGCCTCGCTCGAGGACGATGTGGCGGCGATGCGCGAGGTGCGGCCCGACCTCGCGGTCGGCACCACGCCGCTGGTGCAGCAGGCCAAGGAACTCGGTATCCCGGCGCTGTACTTCACGAACATGGTGTCGGCGCGGCCGCTGTTCGGCGCTGCCGGCGCCGGATCGCTGGCCGGCATCGTGGCGGCGCAGACGCGCGGCGCGGACCGCTTCGGCCGCATGGTCGCGTTCTTCGAGGGCGTGGGCACCGGCGACGCGTCCGGCTACGGCTGGCGCGGCAGGCCCGACGCGCATCCCGGCGCCCGCGACGCGGCGGAGGTCGAGGAGAATCTTCGTCTGATGTCGCAT
>CAXTVL010000293.1:0-4135 GCA_964247515.1 uncultured Acetobacteraceae bacterium
CCGCAAGCGCCGCGCGCACCGCCTCGAGGCGCGGCACGGCGTCCGGGGCGACCAGCACCAGCGTCGCCAACGCGGCGCAGCCGCCACCGATCGCCGGGCGGTCGAGTGCCGCCGCGCACTCGCCGTGCAGCCGGATCGCGTCGTGCAGCACCAGCCTGCCGTCGCGCCGGACGCGGATGGTGTCGGCCAGGCGGACCGTGCGGACCCGCTCGCCCATGGCGGTGCGGCCGAACACCAGCGCCTCGACGCCGAGGAAGCGGGCGCCGGCCTCCATCTCGATCTCGAGTTGGCGGTCGAGGGCCGCGCCATCGAACACGATGCCGTCCTGCGGCAACCACTCCAACGCGGCGTCCGCGCCGAGCCGGATGGCGGTGCGGACATGCGCCGGCGGATCGTCCGGCAGCGCCCGGTAGAACCGTTCGGCCGCCTGCGACGCGACGGTGACGCTGGCGCCCGCCCGCAGGGTCAGCGCGGTCTTGAGCCGGTCGCCGCCGGCGACGCCGCCGCCGCTGTTCAGCGTGGTCGCCTCGCAGCGTCCGGCCGCGCGGGGAAAGCGGGCCTTGAGGCAGCCTTCCTGATGCAAATCCTCCAGCGCCGTGACCGGCCCGCGTCGCTTCCAGGCCAATCGGAGGTCGCCGCAGGCACGCTGATGCATCGGGCGATCCTGCGGGGCGGCAACCATCCGCCGGTGCAATAAACCCTTGGACCGGCGCTGCGTAGTCCTGTGCAGCAAAAAGGATCGCGCCATGAAGGCTCTCTGTTGGCACGGCCGCGGCGACATCCGCTGCGACACCGTCCCCGACCCCAAGATCGAGGACGCGCGCGACGTCATCATCAAGGTCACGTCCTGCGCCATCTGCGGCAGCGACCTGCACCTGATGGGCGGTTTCGTGCCCACCATGGAGCGCGGCGACATCCTGGGCCACGAGACCATGGGCGAGGTGGTCGAGGCCGGCAGCGGCGTCAGCCGGCTCAAGGTGGGCGACCGCGTGGTGGTGCCGTTCACCATCTCCTGCGGCGAGTGCCGCATGTGCAAGCTGACCAACTTCTCCGCCTGCGAGCGCACCAACCCGAACGGCGCCATGCAGGCCAAACAGTATGGCTATCCGCTGGCCGGACTGTTCGGCTTCTCGCACCTGACCGGCGGCTTCTCCGGCGGCCAGGCCGAGTACCTGCGGGTGCCGTACGCCGATGTCGGCCCGATCAAGGTGCCCGCGGGCCTGAGCGACGAGCAGGTGCTGTTCCTGTCCGACATCTTCCCCACCGGCTACATGGCGGCAGAGCATTGCGAGGTCACGCCCACCGACACCATCATGGTGTTCGGTTGCGGCCCGGTCGGCCAGATGGCGATCAGGTCGGCGATGCTGCTGGGCGCCAAGCGGGTGATCGCGGTCGACACCGTGCCGGAGCGGATGGCGCTCGCGCGCGCGTCGGGTGCCGAGACGCTCGACTACACCGAGGGCCGCCTGCAGGAGCGGCTCCTGGAGACGACGCACGGCCAGGGCCCCGACGCGGTGATCGAGGCGGTCGGCATGGAGAGCCACGGCGAGATGGGCGTGCTGGAGCGCGTCACCTCGGCGGTGGCCTCGGTCGAGCGGCCGTTGGCGCTGAACGAGGCGATCATCGCCTGCCGTCCGGGCGGCATCGTCTCGGTGCCGGGCGTGTTCGGCGGCGCCGTCGGGCCGGTGCAGATGGGTGCCTACATGCAGAAGGGCCTGACCATGAAAACCGGCCAGACGCATGTGCAACGCTACTTGCAGCCGCTGATGGAGCGCATCGAGAAGGGTGAGATCGACCCGTCCTTCATCATCACCCATCGCGTCTCGCTGGAAGACGGGCCGGAGGCATACAAGACCTTCCGCGACAAGAAGGATGGCTGCATCAAGGTGGTGATGCACCCGAACCGCTGAGGCCGGTCAGTAGCCGACGGCGCTTCCGGCCGGGCGGCGCGGATCGTGCGCGCCGTATAGCAGCCCCGGCCGCATCGCTCCCGAGAGCGCCGCGTCGTTGCCCGAGTTGGGCGACGCACCCGCCTGGCCGGGGCCGACCTCGATCAATTCGGCCGATCCCCAAGGGGTCTGCTCGGTCAGCCGGTAGCCCATGGCGCGCAGCGCCGCCTGGGTGTCGGGCGAGAGCGCGAACGGCTCGGCGTAGATCGTGTCCGGCAGCCATTGCTGGTGCACCCGCGGCGCGTCGACCGCCTCCTGCGGCGCCATGCCGTAGTCGATCACGTTGAGCAGCACTTCCAGGACGGTGGTGATGATGCGCGAGCCGCCCGGCGAGCCGAGCGCCATCGCGACATGGCCGTCTCGCATCAGGACGGTGGGCGCCATCGACGACAGCGCGCGCTTGCCGGGTGCGATGGCGTTGGCCTCGCCCTGCACCAACCCAAACAGGTTGGGCGTGTCGGGGGCGATGGTGAAATCGTCCATCTCGTCATTCATCAACACGCCGGTGCCGGGCGCCATCACCACCGCGCCGAACGCGCCGTTCAGCGTATAGGTGACGCTGACTGCGTCGCCCGCCGGGTCGAGTACGGCGTACGAGGTGGTCTCGGCGTGCTCGTGCGGCGCCATTCCGGGCCGCAGGGTCGCCGAAGGTGTCGCGCGCGGCCCTATCGCCGCACGGATGCGGCCGGCGTAGTCGGGCGAGAGCAGGCGCCCCAGCGGGTTGGCCACGAACGCCGGGTCGCCCAGCACGCTGTTGCGGTCGAGGAACGCGTGCCGCATCGCCTCCGCCAGCACATGGACCTCGGCCGCACCGTGCCAGCCCATCGCGTGCAGGTCGTAGCCGGCCAGCACGCCGAGGATTTCGCATAGCGTCGTGCCGCCGGACGAGGGCGGTGGCGCGGAGAGCACGACATAGCCGCGATAGCTGCACGCCAACGGCGCGGCTTCCGCCACCCGGTACGAGGCGAAATCGTCGGCGGTGAGCACGCCGCCGGCGGCGACGCTGGCCTGCGCCACGGCTTGCGGCAACCGACCGCGATAGAAGCCGTCCGGGCCGCCGGCGGAGATGGCGGCCAGCGTGTCGGCGAGGTCGCGTTGCACCAGCCGCTCGCCCGGACGCAAAGGCGTACGGTCGGGATGCAGGAAGATGCGGGCCAGCCCAGGGTCGGCCGCGAACTTCGCCGTGCGCAGGCGCAGCGTGTCGACGTCGGCCTGGGTCAGCTCGAACCCGTCGCGAGCCAGCCGGATCGCCGGCGCCATGACCTGCGCCCGGCCCATCGTGCCCCAGCGCGCCAGCGCCGCGTCCAGTCCGGCGACGCTGCCCGGGACCGCCACCGCGCGCCAGCCGAACAGGCTGGCGTTCGGCACCGGCCGATGCCGCGCGTCGAGGAACATCCCGGGGCTGGCGGCGGCCGGCGCGGTCTCGCGGAAATCGAGGAAGACGTCGTGCGCCGGGCCGCGCCGGCTGGCCGCGAGATGCGCCACCATGAAGCCGCCACCGCCGATGTTGCCGCAGCACGGGTTGACCACCGCTTGCGCGTACCCCACCGCCACGGCCGCGTCGACCGCGTTGCCGCCGGCGCGCAGGATGTCCAGCCCGACCTGCGACGCCAGGTATTGCGCCGAGACCACCATGGCGTGCGCCGCCTCGGCCGCTGGCGGCGAGGCCGCCCGGGCCGGGGCGGTCGCCGACAGAAGGGCCACCCCCAGCAGCGCCAGCCGCCTCAATTGATCGCCTCGTCCGGTGCCACACCGTAGAACTCGGCGCGCTTCAACCAGCCCCGGTATTGGCCGGCCTGCAGCTCGCACCACTCCGACTGGGTGGCGCAACCGCGCACGTAGCCGACCACGCCGGGCTTCAACAACGCCACCGGCTTCGCCTCTTCGCTGGCGGACTGGCGCAGCGTGCGCTCGGCGTCCTTGACCATGAAACCGCGACGGCCGGTGAGGGTCGCCTGATGCACCCAGCCCTTGGTGCCGTCGGGGTCAGTCACCAGCCGCCAGGCCTCGAACTCGCGGGTGATCCGCACCGGCAGGTTGCGGCGGTGGTATTGCCAATCGATCGGGTACTGGATGCCAGGTCCGCTGCGCAGGTTGACCTCGTCCGAGCGGAACGCCACCCAGCGCGGCAGCGGCAGGCCGGTGACGCTGCCCTTGGTCAGATCGAACTTCGGCGGTGGCGGTGC
>CAXTVL010000294.1:0-1224 GCA_964247515.1 uncultured Acetobacteraceae bacterium
CGCGGCCGATGGCGACACCCTGTTCGCACACGAGGCCGCGACCCCCCGCCTCTACGCGGAGAACAGCTTGGGGGCCGCCGCCGAGGGGGCGCGGCGCGACGTGGCGCTGGCGGCGCTGACCCGCAGCGAGGCCGGCAGCGTGCTGTTGCGCGGGCCGGAGTCGGTCGTGGTCGCGGCCGAGCTGGCCCGGGTGGTCGACACCACAGGCGCGGGCGACGCCTACGCGGCAGGTTTCCTCGCGGCGTTGACCGCCGGGCGTTCGCTGGCCGGCTGCGGCTGGCTGGGCAGCGTCGCCGCGGCCGAGATCATCAGCCATTTCGGGGCGCGGCCGCAGCGCGACCTATCGCGCGAGCTGGCTCGGGTGCCCGCCTGACGGGTGTTCGCTCGCCGCAATCGCAGATATGTTCGCCCGGCGTGGCAACCGTTGGCGATGATCGTTCGTTGCACAGCCGGTAGCGCGCGCGCGCTGGCGGCCCAGCGGCGACACGCCGTACACAACATAGAGGACACCGCAATGCGTCTCCTGCCCCTCGCTTCCGCGGCCCTGCTCTGCGTGAGCGGCGCCGCCTTCGCCCAGAACTCCGCCTCGCCGCTGTCGGGCAAGGCGAGCAACGTCTCCGGCGCCACCACGCGCCGGGCGATGGCGCCGCGCTTCGCCACGCCGGGCGGCGATGATCCGGACACCCTGTTGCGCTCGGCGCAGAGCGCGCTGTCGCGCGGCCGCACCGGCGAGGCGCAAGAGGCGCTGGAGCGCGCCGAGACCCGCCTGCTCGACCGCTCGGAGCCCGCGGCCGACGCCAACACGCCGATTTCCGGCCCGCGCATCGACGCGATCCGCCAGGCGCTGTCGAGCCTGGGCAGCGGCGACCGCGCCGGCGCCAAGGCCGCGATCGCCACCGCCATGAACCAGCCGGCGACCGATACCGGCGCCATGGGCACCAACGCGATGGGCACCGGCCCAATGGGGGCGCCAGGGTCTCTCAGCGGCATCCCGGCGGCGGGCCGCGGCGTGAACCCGACGACCATACAGCCACCGGGCGGCCCCACCGTCGCCCCGGCGAAGGGGCCTTACGCGACGAGCCCGGTCAACCCGGCCGGCCTGACCGGCGGCGGCAACGCCCAAAGCACTCCGTAGCCGTCCGGCTCGGGCGTGATCGGCGGGCCCCCCCCGGGGCCCCGCGGGGCCCCCGCGGGGTTGGGGGCCCACCCCCGGTGCGCGACCCC
>CAXTVL010000294.1:1234-4124 GCA_964247515.1 uncultured Acetobacteraceae bacterium
GGGGGGGGCGGGGGGGGCTGGGGGGGCCCGCGGGGGCCCGGGGGGGGGCCGCTCGCGTTTTGGCCTCGCAACCCGGTGTCCGATCGCCTATGTGTGCGGCGCACAACGGGCGTCCCAGGGCGGCCCGGCCCAAGTCACGCCCGCTCCGCTCCCTTGAAGGCTCCCCATGGACATCCGCAACATCGCGATCATCGCCCATGTCGACCACGGCAAGACCACGCTGGTCGACCAGTTGCTGAAGCAATCGGGCGCGTTCCGCGAGCACCAGCAGGTCGCCGAGCGCGCGCTCGACCGCAACGACCTGGAGCGCGAGCGCGGCATCACCATCCTGGCCAAGTGCGCCTCGGTGATCTGGCGCGGCACCCGCATCAACATCGTCGATACCCCGGGTCACGCCGATTTCGGCGGCGAGGTCGAGCGCATCCTGAACATGGTGGACGGGGCCATCGTGCTGGTCGACGCCGCCGAGGGCGTGCTGCCGCAGACCAAGTTCGTGGTCGGCAAGGCACTGGCCCAGGGCCTGCGCCCGATCGTCGTGGTCAACAAGATCGATCGCCAGGATGCCCGCCCCGACGAGGTGCACGAGGAGGTGTTCGACCTGTTCGCGGCGCTGGACGCGACCGAGGCGCAGCTCGACTTCCCGATGCTGTACGCGTCGGGGCGGCAGGGCTGGGCGGTCGAGAGCCTCGATGCCGAGCGCCGCGACCTGGCACCGTTGTTCGACCTGGTGCTGCGCCATGTGCCGAAGCCGGTGCTGAACCAGGACGCGCCGTTCGGCATGGTCGCCTCGATTCTGGATTACGACAACTTCCTGGGCCGGGTGCTGACCGGCAAATTGATCCAGGGGCGCGCCAAGCTCAACATGCCGCTCAAGGTGCTGCGCCTCGACGGCACGGTGGTCGAGACCGGCCGGCTGAGCAAGCTGATGAGCTTCCGTGGCCTGGAGCGGGTCGCGGTCGAGGAGGTCGAAGCCGGCGACATCATCGCCATCGCCGGACTGACCGAGGCGACCATCCCGGACACGATCGGCTCGATGGACCTGGCGGCGCCGCTGCCGTCCACTCCGGTCGACCCACCGACACTGGCCATGACGTTCCGCATCAACGACGGCCCGCTGGGAGGGCGCGAGGGCAAGAAGGTCACGTCGCGCCAGATCCGCGAGCGGCTGCTGCGCGAGAGCGAGGGCAACGTCGCGATCAAGATCACCGAGAGCAGCGAGACGGACGCGTTCGAGGTGGCCGGGCGCGGCGAGTTGCAGCTGGGCGTGCTGATCGAGACCATGCGCCGCGAGGGCTTCGAGCTGACCATCGGCCGCCCGCGCGTGCTGACGCGGAAGAACCCCGAGACCGGCGAGCGCGAGGAGCCGATGGAGGAGGTGCTGGTCGACGTCGACGAGGCCTTCTCCGGTGTCGTGGTCGAGAAGATCAGCCGGCGGCGCGGCGAGATGCAGGACATGCGTCCGTCCGGCGGCGGCAAGGTGCGGCTCGCCTTCCACATGCCGAGCCGCGGCCTGATCGGCTACCACGGCGAGTTCCTGACCGACACCCGCGGCAGCGGCATCATGAACCGCCTGTTCCTGGGCTACGGGCCGTGGAAAGGCCCGATCGAGGGACGCCGCAACGGCAGCCTGATCTCGTCGGCCGACGGCGAGGCGATCCAGTACGCGCTCTGGTACTTGCAGGAGCGCGGCGAGCTGTTCGTCGATCCCGGCGACAAGGTGTATGTGGGCCTGATCCTGGGCGAGCACTCGCGCGGCAGCGACCTCGACGTGAACCCGATCAAGGAGAAGAAGCTCACCAACGTCCGCGCCGCCGGGAAGGACGAGGCGATGTTGCTGGTGCCGCCCCGGCGGATGAGCCTGGAGCAGGCGATCGCCTACATCGAGGAGGACGAGTTGGTCGAGATCACCCCCTCGGCGATCCGGTTGCGCAAGCGCTTCCTAGATCCCAACGAGCGCAAGCGGTTCGAGCGCAAGAGCGAGGCGGCCTGATTCGGTGTCGGGTCGCCCGCGTTTGACGAACGTGGTCGCTGCACGCCGCGTCGTGGGCGGTGCGCGGCCTGCGGCATGGCCATAGCTGTTTCGGCACCACGCTTACGGCATTGCGCGGGGCGGGCTGGGTCGCGGCGGCACTGACCGGACTGCCGCGCAGCACGCCGGCCAGCGGCTCCAGCCGAGTGCCGCCGTGATTCCGGATTGGGCCTTCCGGGAGGGTTGGCCGGCTCGTCTGTCCAGGGAGGGCAGGCCAACCGCCTGAGTGAAACGTCGCGGTGGCGGAGGCTGTCCGCAGTGCCTGATGCCACCGTCGATCAACACTCTTTCTCCAGTGCCCGCGCCCAACTGGCGATCATGCTGGCGTTCGGCTTCGTCTCCGGCCTGCCTTTGGCGCTGTCCGGGTTCACGCTGCGACAGTGGCTGACCGAGGGCCACATCTCGCTGCAGGCGATCGGGCTGACCGCCAGCATCGGCCTGCCGTACACGTTCAAGTTCCTGTGGGCGCCGGTGCTGGACCAAGTGCGTCCGCCGGGGCCGTGGGGACGGCTCGGACGCCGGCGCGGCTGGCTGCTCGTGGCACAACCGCTCTTGGCCCTGGCCTGCCTGTGGCTCGCGGCGAGCGATCCGGCTGCGGCGCCCACCGCAACGGTCGCGGCGGCGCTGTGCATCGCGTTCTGCTCGGCGACGCAGGACATCGCCATCGACGCCTGGCGCATCGAGAGCTTCCCGCTGTCCCTGCAAGGGGCGGCCAACGCGGTCTATGTCTGGGGCTACCGCATCGCCATGCTGGTGTCGGGCGCGGGCGTCATCGCCGCCGCCGGCTGGGTCGGCTGGCACGCGGCGCTGCTCGCGATGGCTGGGCTGGCGGCGGCGGGGACGCTGGTGACGCTGCTGGCG
>CAXTVL010000295.1:0-4119 GCA_964247515.1 uncultured Acetobacteraceae bacterium
CCGCCACGCCCACCTCCGCGCGACCGCCGTGCCGCCCGATCTCGTGGAGACACAGGCCCGCGCCAATGCCGCTTGCGAGCAGGCCTGGCGCGAAGCGCGGCGGCTGTCGGACTTCGCTATGGTTCGCGGCCGGTTGGCCGAGGTGCTGCGCCTGGTGCGCGAGCAGGCGGCGGCGCTGGCGGGGCCGCTCGACATGTCGCCGTACGACGCGCTGATGGACGGCTACCAGCGCGGCATCGGCGCCGGCGACGTGGCGCCGGGGTTCCCCGCCTACGCCCCCTGGCTGCAGGGCGCCTTGCCGCAAGCCGAGGCGCGCGAGGCGGCGCTGCCGCCGCCCGTCCTGCCGGACGGCCCGTTCCCGGCCGACGCGCAGGAGCTTCTGTGCCGCGAGCTGGCCGAGCGCGCCGGGCTGGAGCCGGCGCATTTCCGCCTCGACCGCTCGCTGCACCCGTTCTGCGGCGGCACGCCGACCGACGTGCGCATCACCACGCGCTACGACGAGGCCGACTTCACCGGCAGCATCATGGGCGTGCTGCACGAGACCGGCCACGCGCTGTACGAGCGTGGCCTGCCAGCGGCCCACGCGCGCCAGCCGGTCGGCCAAGCCTCCGGCATGGCGGCGCACGAGAGCCAGTCGCTACTGGTCGAGATGCAGGCCAGCCGCTCCGACGCCTTCCTGTCCTGGCTCGGCCCGCGACTGGAGCGCGCGTTCGGCGGCGCCGCGTCCGCCTACGCGCTGCCCAATTTGCGCCGGCTGTACCGCCGCGTGGGGCGCGGGTTCATCCGCGTCGACGCCGACGAGATGACCTACCCGGCGCACGTCATCCTGCGCTTCGGGCTGGAACAGGCGCTGGTCTCGGGCGACCTCGCGGTGGCCGACCTGCCGGGCGCCTGGAGCGACGGCCTGCACCAGTTGCTCGGCATCCGCCCGCCCGACGACGCCCAGGGCTGCCTGCAGGACATCCACTGGTACGACGGCGCCGTGGGCTACTTCCCGAGCTACACCCTGGGCGCGATGGCGGCGGCGCAACTGATGGCGGCGGCGCGGCGCGCGCTGCCGGACCTCGACGCGGCGCTGGCCGAGGGCGACTTCGCACCGCTACTGGGCTGGCTGCGGGCGCACGTGCATGGCGTCGGCAGCCGCCTCGGCTTCAACGACATGCTGCGCGAGGCCACCGGCGCGCCGCTCGACCCGGCGGCGTTCATGGCGCATCTTACGGCGCGGTATCTGCCCGGTGTCAGTGATGGCTAGGATCATGCGCGCCCGGTTCCGCCGTGCTAGGTTCCTCTCCGAAGGAGCGGACGCGCAATGGATGCCACCATCACGACCGATCTCGCCGACCAGGTGATCGCCACCCTGCGCGGCCACGAGACAGAGCTACGCCAGGCCGGCATCCGCCGCATGTCGCTGTTCGGCTCCGTCGCGCGTGGTGACGCCGAAGCCGACAGCGACGTGGACCTTGCCGCCGAGTTCGATCCCGCAGCCGGCATGGACCTGTTCCGCCTGATGGGCTTGGAGCGGCGGATCGCGGAAATCCTGCGCCGCCGCGTCGACCTGCTGCCCGAGCCGGTGCGGAAGGAACGCCTGCAGGCCAACATCGAGCGGGACCGGCGCTGTGTCTTCTAGGCACGATCCGGCCGACAGCTTGGCCGACATCATCGAGAACGCCGAGCAGATCGAAACCTACCTTATCGGTGTGAGCCAGCCGCCCTCGCCGCCGACGCCAGACACGCTCTGGAGCGGCTGCGGGCCGAGCGGGACGATGCCGGCTAAACTCCGTATCGCGCGCATTTATCGCCACCTGCCGGGTCAGCGCCGATCGCCGGGGCCGCTCCGGGCTCGGCTGGAGGCAGCGCGAGGTGGTGGCGGGCTACTTAGCGCGGCACGGTGCCGAGGCGCTGCTGGATGAATTCACTGAGGTGGAGAGCGGTTGGCACCGCTCGACCCGGCGGCGTTCATGGCGCACCTTGCGGGACGGTATTTGCCCGAGGCCGACGTATCAGGGCAGAGCCTCTACCTGTTTGTCCAAAAATCCTGCCATATCGGCCAATCTGACGCTACTGAAGGAGCGCGTTGGTCAGCTAGAAGAACAGGTTCATTCTTTAGCTGCCGCGATGGCTGCTACAAAAACTCGGATGACATCATTCCCGAGCAAATCTGCAACCTTGACCAACTCAATGATAAAGAAATGCATCGAATTAGCCGATCAAGCCAATAGCGGAAGTCGCCCCACAGGCATGGGAAGTGATTTCAGTGAAGGTGTTGCGCAACAAGCGATTAGGTTGATGGATAAGCTTGGCTGCGCTTCAATTGTGCATTAGTCGGCGTATCGCCAGGGTTGCAAATCGCGTGGTTTATATGAGTAAACCGGATTGGAGCAGGACCATTTAATGCGCTACATCTCCACCCGCGGCGAAGCCCCCGCCCGCGACTTCACCGGCATCCTGCTGGCTGGGCTGGCCGAGGATGGCGGGTTGTTCGTGCCGGGAGCCTGGCCGAGCCTGTCGCCCGACGAGCTGCGCGCCATGCGCGGGCTGCCGTACCCGGAACTCGCCGCGCGCATCGTCCACCTGTTCACCGGCGAGGCCGTGCCGCTGCCGCTGCTGCGCGAGATGTGCGACGGCGCGTACGCCGACTTCAACCATCCCGCGATCGTGCCGCTCACCCAGCTCGGCCCGGACCTGTGGGCGCAGGAGCTGTTCCACGGCCCGACGCTGGCGTTCAAGGACGTCGCCATGCAGCTCCTCGGGCGACTGTTCGACCACGCGCTCGAAGCGGCCGACCAGCGCATCACCATCGTGGGCGCCACCTCCGGCGACACCGGCTCGGCCGCCATCGCCGCCTGCGCCGACCGGGCGCGCATCGAGCTGGTCATGCTGCACCCCGAGGGCCGCACCAGCGAGGTGCAGCGCCGGCAGATGACCACGGTGCGGGCGGCCAACATCAGCAACATCGCGGTGGACGGCACGTTCGACGACTGCCAGGACTTGGTGAAGGCGATGTTCGCGGACGCGCCGTTCCGCCGCGACCTGCGGCTGTCGGCGGTGAACTCGATCAACTGGGCGCGGGTCGCCGCACAGGTGCCGTACTATGTGTACGCCGCCCTGGCTTTGGGCGCGCCCGACCGGCCGGTGGCGTTCAGCGTGCCGACCGGCAATTTCGGCAACGTGCTGGCGGCCTGGGTCGCCGGGCGCCTCGGCGTGCCGATCGCCCGCCTGATCGTGGGCGCCAACCGCAACGACATCCTGGCCCGCTTCCTGGCCGCCAACGACATGCGGATGCAGTCTGTGGAGCCCAGCCTGTCGCCCAGCATGGACATCCAGGTCAGCTCCAACTTCGAGCGCCTGCTGTTCGAGCTGCTGGACCGCGACCCTGGCGCCACCGCGTCCACCATGCAGGCGTTCCGCGCCGGCGGCCGGATGCCGGTGCCGGACGCCGCCTGGCGCGCCGCCTGCCGCCAGTTCGGCGGCTTCAGCCTCGACGACCCCGGCACGGTCGCCGAGATCCAGCGCCTGCATGACGAGTGCGGCTACCTGGCCGACCCGCACTCCGCCATCGGCATCGCCGCCGCCCGCGCCTGGCCCAACCCGGACCGCGTGCCGGTGGTGGCGATGGCGACCGCGCACCCGGCCAAGTTCCCCGACGCAATGGAACGCGCCACCGGCCGCCGCCCCCCTCTGCCGCGCCACCTCGCCGACCTATATGATCGTCCCGAGCACTTCACCCGCGCACCGGCCGACCTCGGCGCCATCGAGGACCGCATCCGCGCCACCGTCCTGAGGAACGCCGCATGAGCAGCCAGACCGACGCCATCCGCGTGACCCGCCTGCCGTCCGGCCTCACCGTCGTCACCGAGCGGATGGAGCGGGTCGAGACCGTCTCGCTCGGCGCCTACGTCGCCACCGGCACGCGGCACGAGACCGAGAGCGAGAACGGCGTCTCGCACTTCCTCGAGCACATGGCGTTCAAGGGCACCGAGCGGCGCAGCGCTACCGCCATCGCCGAGGAGATCGAGGCGGTCGGTGGCCACATCAACGCCTACACCGCGCGCGAGCAGACCGCGTACTACGTGAAGGTGCTGAAGGAGGACACCGCGCTGGGCGCCGACATCATCGGCG
>CAXTVL010000296.1:0-4100 GCA_964247515.1 uncultured Acetobacteraceae bacterium
GGCCTGGCTCGGCGTGCTGTTCACGCTGTTCTGCCTGTACTTCTTCCGCGACCCGACCCGGGTGCCGCCGCTGCGGCGCGGCTTGCTGGTGGCGCCGGCCGACGGCCACGTCGTCTCGGTGACGCCGGCGGTGCCGCCGGCCGAGCTGGGCCTCGGGCCGCAGCCGCGCTGGCGGGTGGCGATCTTCCTGTCGGTGCTCGACGTGCACGTCAACCGGATGCCGGCCGACGGCACCGTGACCCGCATCGCCTACCGCCACGGCGCCTTCGTCAACGCCAGCCTGGACAAGGCCAGCGAGCGCAACGAGCGCAACGCGCTGGCGATCCGCCTGGCCGACGGGCGCGAGATCGCGGTGGTGCAGATCGCGGGCCTGATCGCGCGCCGCATCCTGTGCCACGTGCGCGAGGGCGACGCGGTGCGCGCCGGCGAGCGCTTCGGCATCATCCGCTTCGGCAGCCGCACCGACCTCTATCTGCCCGACGGCGTGCGCCCCGTGGTCTCGATCGGCCAGACCATGATCGGCGGCGAGACGGTGATCGCCGACCTGGCGCCGGCCATTGGCTGACTACCCGCCATATCCGGGAGGGCGGCGGCTGACGCCGCGCCGGGTGGCGCTGGCCGAGAAGCGGATGCGCAAGCTGCGGCAGCGGCTGCGCCCGCGCAACCGGCCGCGCTTCAAGGGGCCGTCGTTCAACCGGATGCTGCCCAACCTGCTGACCATGCTGGGCCTGTGCGCCGGGCTCACCGCGATGCGCCTGGCGCTCGACGGCCGGTTCGGCGCCGCCGTGGTCTCGGTCGCGGTGGCGGCGGCGATCGACGGCATGGACGGCAGGCTGGCGCGGCTGCTCAAGGCCAGTTCGCGGTTCGGCGCCGAGTTCGACAGCCTGACCGACTTCCTGTGCTTCGGCGTCACACCGCCGTTCATCCTCTACTTGTGGTCGTTGCAGGAGGCGCGCGGCTACGGCTTCATGCCCTGCGTGCTGTTCACCGTCTGCATGGCGCTGCGCCTGGCACGGTTCAACGCCTCGCTGGAGGCGCTGGGCGGCGAGGCGGCGCACCCAGCGTACACCTACAACTTCTTCGTGGGCGTGCCGGCCCCGGCCGGCGCCGGGCTGGTGCTGTTCCCGCTGTTCGTGGGGCTCGAGGCGCGCAAGCTGCACTGGGGCGGCCTGCTCGCGGTGGTGCAGTACCCGCTGTTCGACGCCGTGGTGCTGACCGCGACGGCGCTGCTGCTGGTGTCCACGCTGCCGGTGTGGAACTTCAAGAACTTCAAGGTGCCGGCCGAGTACGTGCTGCCGACGCTGCTGGGCACGGTGCTGTTCGCGCTGCTGCTGGTGGCCGACCCGTGGGCGGCGCTTGCCATCGGCGGCCTGATCTACGCCGCCATGCTGCCGTTCAGCGTGCGCAGCTTCCGCCGCCTGCGGCGCGCCGCCGAGAGCGCGCCGGACGATTTGGGCGAAGCCGGCGGCGATGCGGCGCAGCCATCGCCCACGCGTTAAGCCTATCCCAGGGATCAAGGAGGTCGCCATGAGCTACTCGACCGGTTCGCCGGACCGCGCCTCGCTCCGGCTGTCGCGCGGCACGGCGCTGGCCCGCAACTGGTGGGCGCTGGTGCTGCGCGGCGTGGTGGCGCTGCTGTTCGGCGCCATCGCCCTGCTGACGCCGGTGGCCGCCCTCGGCTCGCTGGTGCTGGTGACGGGCGTCTACCTGGTGGTCGACGGCGTGTTCGCGATGGTGGCGGCGATGCGCGCCGCGAGCCATCACGGGCGCTGGACGACGCTGCTGCTGGAAGGCGTGCTCGGCCTGCTGCTGGGCCTGGTCGCGATCTTGGACCCGGCGGCGGCGGTCGGCGTGTTCGTGCTGCTGCTCGCGGCCTGGGCGCTGGTCACGGGCGTGCTGATGCTGGTGGCGGCGTTCCACACCGGGCACACGCATTGGCTGCTGGCGCTGGGCGGCCTGGTGTCGCTGGTCTGGGGCGTGCTGCTGGTGGCCAACCCGTTCGGCGGCGCCGTGGTGCTCACCATCTGGCTCGGCGCCTACGCGCTGTTCTTCGGCGTCACCATGATCGCCTTGGGCCTGCGGTTGCGCGCCCGGCATACCGCGACGCTCTAGCCCTCCAGCATCGCCGCCACCATGGCCGGGTCGACCGCGGCGATGCTTGCGTCTCGCCAGGCCGGGCGGCGGTCCTTGTCGACCAGCACCGCGCGCACGCCCTCGGCGAAGTCTGGATGCCGGGTGACACGGCACGCCAGCGCCAGCTCCGCCACAAGCGCGTCTGTCAGCGCCAACCCGCCGCCACGCCGGATCGCCGCGAACGACCATGCCACCGCCGCCGGGGAGGCGGCGCGCAGGCTGGAGAGGGACGTGGCCGCCAGCGAACCTTCCTCTCGCTCCAGACTGGCGAGGATGGCGGCGGGGTCGGCCGCCGTGAAGCAACGTCCGATCATCGGCAACCCGGCCCGCAACGAAAACGCCGGCGGTGCCGCGTCCGGCAATGCCGTCAAGCCGTCACGGAGCAGCGCCGTGCGCAGCGCCGGCAACTGTTCGCGCGCGACGAAATGGGTCGCGAGCCCTGTCGCCACGCCATCGGCACTCCCCAGCCGCTGCCCGGTCAGACCGAGGAACATGCCGAGGCCCCCGGGCATCCGTCCCAGCACGTGCGTCATGCCGACATCGGGGAACAGGCCGATTGCCGTCTCCGGCATGGCGAACAGCGCCGCCTCGGTCGCGACCCGGACGCGGCCATGGACCGCCAGCCCCAACCCGCCGCCCATGCACACCCCGTCGATCAGCGAAACGACCGGCTTGGGGTAGGCCGCGATGGCGCCGTTCAGCGCGTATTCGGCCGCGAAATAGGCGCGGATCGCGGCATCGTCCCCGGCCAGCGCCCAGGCTCGTACCGCCCGCACGTCGCCACCGCTGCAGAAGGCGCGGCCCTCGGCGGCCTCGATCAACACCCACGCCACACCCGGGTCGCCGGCCCAGGCGTCGAGCGAGTCCGAGATCGTGCGGATCATCGCCAGGTCGAGCGCGTTCATCGCGGCCGGACGGTGCAGCCGCAGCACGCCGGCCGAGCCGCGCCGCTCGACCGCGACGCTCATCGGCGCCTGCGCCCCCGCCTCAGCGCCGAGGCCGCGTCATCATCCGGTGCAGCACACCAAGGCCCGCCCGCCGCATCGCCGGGCCCACCACCATCGCCATCACCGTCGCCTCGCCGAGCTGGGAGCGCGCCTCCTCGCGCACCATCAGCGCCTCGCGCTCGATCCGCCCCGGCTTGCTGAACAGCGCCACCCCGCCCAGCGCCACCGCTAGCACGAGGTCGACGCCGGCCACGATCAGCGTCGCCCACAGCGCGCCCACCGAGGGCACCAGCGCCAGCGCGCCGGCCACGTGCAGCGCCACCAGCAGGCCCAGCGCGAACACCGCCGCGACCAGCGCGAACACGGCGCGCTTCACCTGACGGCTGATCAGGGTCTGGATGCGCAGCTTCTCGGCTTGTGCCGCGACCCTGCCGAGCTGGATGACGCGCAGCGCCATGGCTAGCGCGAGAGCCGGCCGAGCAGGTACCCGGCGGCGGCGGCGACCAGCACGGCGGCGATCGGCATCTCGCGCACCTGCCCGGCGAAGCTCTCGGTCTGCTCGTGGGCGATGTCGCTGGCGCGGTGGGCCAGGACCTGCGCCCGCCCGGACAGGTCGGACGCCATCGGTGTCACCCGCTCGCGCAGCAGCTGGTCGACCTGGCCACGCAGCTCGCGGATCTGGGATTGGGCGTCGTTGGAGGCGCCGCGGATCCTGCTTGCGGTCGATGCCATGGCTGATCTCCTGGTGTTGCGTTATGTCGGCCGTGCAACGCGAAACCGTGATAAGGGGTTGCGCCGTCGGAGGGAACGTCGCTGAAGGCTCTGCAATGACCGTTTTGCAATGAGCCTGACGCCGATCGCGGCGCTGCGCCAGGTTTGGTCGCGCCCGCAGGTCGGGCTGCGCCGGCGCCGCTCGCCGCCGCCCGAGCCGGTGTTGCGCGGCGTGACGCTGGAGCTCGCGGCGGGCGAGACCGTGACGCTGCTGGCCGACCGCCCCGACAGCGTGGATGCCGTGGTGAC
>CAXTVL010000297.1:0-2218 GCA_964247515.1 uncultured Acetobacteraceae bacterium
CCGCCGTGTTGCGGCCACGCGCCGACGCCGCGGCGCGCTCGGACGCGCTGTTCGCCCGCTACCTGGCCGCCAGCGAGTTCCTGAGGGCGGACGCCGCGCGAGGTCTCCGGGCGCCGCCCACGCCCGCTTCACTCCGCGGCTAGGGCGGCCCGCTCGCCGACCAGTGCCTCGACGAGCCTTCGATCGGCCGGTGTGGCCGGGTTGTAGACGATCAGGCTGAGGTCCGGCCGGCCGTCGACCGCGAAGCCGGAGTATTCCAGGGCGATCAGACCCAGCCGGGGATGGCGCAGGTGCTTCACGCCGTCGCCGTGCGCCCGCACGTCGCTGTCGCGCCACATGGCCGCGAACTCGGGGCTCGACTGGCAGAGTTCGGCGACCAGCGGCGCCACCTCGGCGTCGGCTCCGGCGCGCGCGGCGTCGATCCGGAAGGCGGCGACGACGAAGCGGGCCACCGCCTCCCAGTCGGCCTGCGCGGCGCGGACCCGGGCGTCGCTGAAGATCATGCGCAGGATGTTGCGCTGGTCGGGTGGCAGTGCCGCGTAATCGGTCAGCACGGCGGCGGCGGCGCGGTTCCAGGCGACCACGTCCCAGGTCGCCGTCCGGACGATCGCCGGACTGGTGGCGAACGTGTCCAGCAGGCGTTGCAGCCGCGGCGTCACCGGGTCGCCGCCGCGATAGCGGACCTCGGGCGCCCGGCCCAGGCCCACCAGGAACAAATGCTCGCGCTCCACTTCGGTCAGCGTCAGCGCGCGGGCGATCCGGTCCAGCGCGTCCGCCGATGGGCTGCCGCCACGGCCCTGTTCCAGCCAGGTGTACCAGGTGGCGCTGATGTTGGCGCGCTGCGCCACCTCCTCGCGGCGCAACCCGGCGGTCCGGCGCCGCCCGCCGGCGACGCCGAACGAGGCCGGGTCGAGCTTGGTGCGGCGGTTGCGCAGATAGGCGCCGAGCGGGCTGGCATCGGGCACGAACGGATGTCCTGTTAGCGGTTACACCGGGATACTCTCACGACTTTAACAGCATGGATCGCAAGGCCACGATAGCCGGACGGAAATCTCGGAGGCGTGGCCTGTGCATGTATTCGTAACCGGTGCGACTGGGTGGGTCGGTTCGGCCGTGGTCGCGGAATTGATCGCGGCCGGCCATCGGGTGACGGGCCTGTCCCGTTCCGAGGGCAAGGCTGCGGCCCTCGCCTCGGCGGGCGCCACGGCGCTGCTCGGCACGCTCGACGACCTCGACACGCTGCGCGCCGCCGCCGCCGCCGCGGACGCGGTGATCCACACCGCGTTCAACCACGATTTCTCGAAATTCGCCGAGAATTCGGAGCAGGACCGCCGCGCCGTCGAGGTCCTCGGAGGCGCGCTGGAGGGATCGGACCGGCCGCTCCTGGTCACGGGAGGGGTTGCCTTGCTGGCACCCGGCCGGGTCGCGACCGAGGCGGACGTGGCCCCGTCCGACCCGTCCTATCCCCGCAAGTCGGAAGCGGCGGCGCGGGCCTTGGCGGCGCGGGGCGTGCGCGCCGCGACGGTCCGGCTGCCACCCACGGTGCATGGCCTGGGCGACCACGGCTTCATCCCGCTGCTGATCGATCTCGCGCGCGAGAAGGGCGTGGCGGCCTATCTCGGCGACGGCCTCAACCGCTGGCCCGGCGTGCACCGGCTGGACGCGGCACGCCTGTACCGGCTGGCGATCGAGCAAGGCGCCAGCGAGGCCGCCTACCACGCCATCGCCGACGAGGGCGTACCGTTCAAGGACATCGCCGAGGTGATCGGCCGCCGCCTCGGCCTGCCGGTCGAGTCGCGCGAGCCCGGGCATTTCGGCTGGTTCGCCGGCTTCGCCGGCATGGACATGGCGGCGTCGAGCGCCCGCACGCGAGCGCTGCTCGGCTGGACGCCGACCGGCCCGGACCTGCTCGGCGACCTCGACCAGCCCGGCTACTACGCGCGGCACCCGTAGGATGGGTGCGCTTACCCTACGCGCGCTGCGCCGACAGTATCAGCTTCAGAAGCTTGCTCATTTCCGGTACGGTGACATCGGGCAGCTTGCCGATTTCGGCGGGATCCGCGGCTCGGGCGCCGTCCGGAAATTCCGTGTGATTGACGAACGCCACGACCAGGTCGCGCTCCGGGATCACGATGATGTACTTGCCTAACGCGCCCCGCGCGCTGAATGCGCGCAAATCCAGGTCATACCCGCCAACCCACCACAGATAGCCGTAGCC
>CAXTVL010000297.1:2228-4098 GCA_964247515.1 uncultured Acetobacteraceae bacterium
GCTGTGCCACCCACTCGGACGGGACGACCCGCGTCCCGTTCCAGTTCCCGCGTCGCAGGAACAGATAACCGAACCTCGCCATGTCGCGTGCCGTGAGCCGAAATTGATAAGCGGGGTATGTCGATTTCGCGAAGACCGGGGCGTTCTCGGCAGCTCTGGCGTAGTACGTGTCTCCGGCACGGAAATCCTCCATCTGGATCGGGGCGGCGATGTCCGCTTGGAACGCCTCCCCGATCCGCCTGCCGAGCAGACGCTCGTACAGGCCGCCCAGAACATTGAAATCCCAGTTGTTGTAGTACCAAAACGTGCCCGGCGCGTGCGACCCACGGGCGGGCATCCCGGCGCGCATGTCCGGTGTTCCCCCGACATACGAGTGGTAGACACCCGACCGGGATCGAAGCAGCATCCTGAGTGTGGCCTGCCTCTCGCCATGGGTCAGCGGCGGGTCGTCCTCGACACCGAGATGTTCGAGCGTGGCGTCCAAGTCGATCCGCCTGTCGCGCACCGGCGTTCCGAACAGGGCGCTCAACAGGCTCTTGCGAACGGAACTCACTTTCACGCGCTTCGCGGCATCGCCCCATGCCAAGACCAACCGGCCACGGTCGATCACCACCATGCTGGCCGGCGGCAGGCTATCGAACACCCGATTGGCTTCGGCCAACCCGTCAATCGACCAGCCCAGCTTCACCGGACTCGCCGCGTCCCACTGCGCCCCGGGAAAGATCAATGTCGGCCCTCCAGAAATTGCCCGGTCGATCCCTCGCGAGCTCCCAGGCCGCATTGCGGCGGCGCCGGCGGCCGTCACCGCCGCCAGGGAGAGAAACCGCCGTCGGATCATCCGCATCGGCTCGTTCCAATCGCGCGGCGACGTTGGGCGGCAAACGGTGCTCCCGGGCGGGGAGCGACGCAAGGACGACATGGTGGAGCGGGCGCAATCCCGGTTCCTCGCCCGATTTTACTCAGAACCTGTTCGGCGGCCTGCCTGTGGTGGCGGGATCGGTCCGCCGGCTCGGGGGTTCCCACGACGAGCGACTGTGATTAGACGGGAATGACGGTGCGTGAGAGTGTGACCGCCTAGTTCCACGGAGCAACCCCGACATGGACGCGACCCCCGCCTCGATGCCTGCCGCCGCGCTGACCGGCGCCGCCAGCGCCGACGTGCTGTGGTTCCTGCCGACGCATGGCGACGGCCGCTATCTCGGCTCGGAGCGGGGGGCGCGGCACGTGACGCTGGGCTACCTCAGCCAGATCGCCCGCGCCGCCGACGAGCTGGGCTATTTCGGCGTGCTGCTGCCGACCGGCAAATCCTGCGAGGACAGTTGGGTGGTGGCGTCGTCCATGCTGCCGCTGACCGAGCGGCTGCGCTACCTGATCGCGGTGCGGCCCGGCCTGTCGGAGCCGTCGATGACCGCGCGCATGGCGGCGACGTTCGACCGGCTCTCGGGCGGGCGGCTGCTGATCAACGTGGTGGCCGGCGGCGACCCGTCCGAGCTGCACGGCGACGGCGTGTGGCTCGACCACGCCGCGCGCTACGAGGCGACCGACGAGTACCTCACCGTCTGGCGGGCGCTGATGCGCGGCGAGACGGTCGACTTCGCCGGCAAGCACATCCGCTGCGAGGGCGGCAAGCTGCTCTATCCGCCGGTGCAGGCGCCGTACCCGCCGCTGTATTTCGGCGGCTCCTCGGGCGCCGGGCAGGCGGTCGCGGCCGCGCACGCCGATGTGTACCTGACCTGGGGCGAGCCGCCGGCCGATGTCGGCGCCAAGATCGCCGAAGCCCGCGCCGTCGCCGCCGCGCGCGGGCGCACCATGCAGTTCGGCATCCGCCTGCACGTCATCGTGCGCGAGACCGCCGACGAGGCCTGGCGCG
>CAXTVL010000298.1:0-4055 GCA_964247515.1 uncultured Acetobacteraceae bacterium
CGCGATCGCGTCCCGCCGCGCCTGCGCCAGCGCCGCGTCGCGGCTGCTGCCCTCCAGCGCGAACACCCGGTCGACCTCGCCGCTGACTTGCGCGATGGCCGCCCCGATGGCGTTGGCGACGGCGTGGTGCGGCGGGCGGATCACATCGAGGCCGCACAGCCGGTCCGGCACCAGGATGCCGCCGCCGCCCACCACCAGCACCGGCACCGGCTCGGGCGTGAGGCGCATCCGCGCCACCGCGTCGGTCAGCATCGCAGTCATCGTGGCGATGGCGCGCGCGACCAATTCCGGCGCCAGGTGCGCCACGCGCGTGCGCTCGCCGATGTCGGCCCGTCCGCCGGCCACGGCGATGTCGGTCGCGGTGAGGCTGTCACCGCCGAACACCAACGCCCGCTCGGGCAGGCGGAAGCCGACGCTGGACGGGCCGACCGTGGCGCCGTCCGCTGCCACGAGCGAGCCGCCGCCAAGGCCGATGCTGAACAATTCGGGCATCCTGAAGTTGGTCCGCACCTCGCCCACCTCGACGGCGACTGATGCCTGGCGCGGGAACCCCTTGTGCAGCGCGCCCACATCGGACGTGGTGCCGCCGACATCGACTACGATTGACTCAGCCACACCTGACAGGAAAGCAGCACCGCGCATCGAATTGGTCGGACCGGAGGCGAAGGTCAGCACCGGGTAGCGCTCGGCAGTATCGGCGCTCATCAACGTGCCGTCGTTCTGCGTCAGGTAGAACGGGGAGGCCAGTCCGCTGGCGGCCAGGGCATCGCGGAACGCGCCCACCGTCTTACGGCTCAGGCCCGACAGGCAGGCGTTCATGATCGCCGCGTTCTCGCGCTCCAGCAGCCCGATGCGGCCGATCTCGGCGGAACAGGTGACCCGCGCTCCGGGCACCGTGGCAGCCAGGATGCGAGCAGCGTCGGCCTCCATCGCGTCGCTGACCGGGCTGAACACCGAGGTCACGGCGATCGCCCGGATGCCCCGGCGCGCGATCTCGGCACCGATGCCGGCCAGCTCGGCGGGATCGAGCGGCGACAGCGCGCGGCCGTCGTATTCGCAGCCGCCATGCGCCATGAAGGTGTGGTTGCCGATGGCGTGGCGGAGGTCGACCGGCCAGTCCACCATCGGCGGCAGGCACTCGGTCGCCGGCAGGCCGAGCCGGACGGCGGCCGTGGGCTCGACGTGGCGGCGCTGCACCACCGCGTTGGTGAAATGCGTGGTGCCGATCATCACCACGCCGACCGCCTCAGGCGCGATGCCGCGGTGGCGCAGCAGCCGGCGCAGCGAATCGAGCACGCCAGACATCACGTCGGCCGTGGTGGCGGCCTTGACCGCGTGCAGCACCTCGCGTCCGCGCATCGCCACCGCGTCGGTGTTGGTGCCGCCGACATCGACGCCGATCCGTATCATCCCCACCATCAGCCCGCGCTTCCCTGCAACACCCGCTTCAGCCGCTCCTCCGCCTCGCTCACCACCGGGATCGCCGCCAACAGGCGACGCGTGTACGGGTGCCGCGGCTCGGCGAACACCCGGTCGGTGGCGTCGATCTCCACCAGCCGCCCGCGATGCAGCACGCCGACGCGCGAGGCGAACTGCCGCATCAGGGCGAGGTCGTGCGAGATGAACAGGTAGGTCAGGCCCAATTCACGCCCGAGATGGCGCAGCAACTCCACCACCTTGGCCTGCACCGACACGTCGAGCGCCGAGGTCGGCTCGTCCAGCACCAGCAGCTCCGGCTCCGCCGCCAGTGCGCGGGCGATCGCGGCGCGCTGGCGCTGGCCGCCGGAGAGCTGGTGCGGGTGGCGGTGCATGAACGACGCCGGCAACTCGACCCGCTCCAGCAACTCGCCGACACGGCGGCGCCGGTCGGGACCACCCAGCCGATGCACCGCCAGCGGCAGCGCCACCGAGGCGCCGATGCTGCGGCGCGGGTTGAACGAAGAGCCCGGGTGCTGCGAGACGAGTTGGACGCGGCGCCGGCTCGCGCGGTCGGGGAAGCCGCCGGCGAGGTCGGTGCCGTCGAACACGATGCGCCCGGCGGTCGGGCGTTCCAGCCCCACCACCATGCGCGCGATGGTGGACTTGCCGGAGCCCGATTCGCCCGCCAGTCCCATGATCTCGCCCCGCGCGACGGTGAACGACACGCCGTCCACCGCCCGCAGCGGCGGCTTGCGGGCGAACCAGCCACCGGCGGCGAAGTGGCGGTGCAGGCCGTCGACGTGCAGCAGCGGCGTCACGCGGCGGCCCGGTACAGCCAGCACGCCACCTGCCGCACGCCCACCGCGAAGCGCGGCACCGGCGTGTCGCAGATCGCCATGCGGTGCCGGCAGCGCGGCGCGAACCGGCAACCGGGCGGCGGGCGGAGGTAGTCCGGCACCACGCCGTCGATGCCGCGCGGCGGCGTGTCCGCGGTCAGCTTCGGCACGCAGTCGAACAGCGCGCGGGTGTAGGGGTGCAGCGGCTCGGCGAAAATCGCCGGAGTCGGCGCCTCCTCGACCACGGTGCCCGAGTACATGACGCACACGCGGTCGGTCATGCCGCGCACCACGCCGAGGTTGTGCGTGACCAGCAGCAGCGCCAGCCCGCCGCCGCGCACCAGCTCGTCGAGCAGGCGCAACACCTCATCCTGGGTGGTGACGTCGAGCGCCGTGCCCGGCTCGTCGGCCAGCAGCACGCGCGGCGCGTTGAGCAGCGCCATGGCGATCAGCACGCGCTGCTTCATGCCGCCCGACAGCATCGCCGGGTACGCCGCCATGACGCGCCGCGGATCGGGCAGCCGCACCTGCGCCAGCGCCTCCCGCACCCGCGCCCGCCGCTGGCGGCCAGAGCGCCGCATGCCGGCGCGGGCGTCGCCCCAGCGCAGCACGTCGTCCATCTGGGTGCCCACCGTGAACACCGGGTTCAGCGCCGTCATCGGATCCTGGAACACCATGGCGAGGTCGCGCCCGCGCAGCGCCTGCCGCCCGCGCTCCGGCTGCGCCAGCATGTCCTGGCCGTCGAACCGGATGCGGCCCCCGGTGATGTGCGCCGGCGGGGTGCGCAGGAGGCCCATGATTGCGCGCAGCGTCAGGCTCTTGCCGCAGCCGGACTCGCCCACCAGCCCGAGCCGCTCGTGCGCGCCCAGTTCGATGCTGACATCCCGCAGCGCCCGTGCTGCGCCCGCCTCGCTGCGCAGCGTCACCTCCAGGTGCTCGATCCGCAGTAGGGTCAATGCGCCTCCGCGTCGAGCACGTGGCCCAGCCCGTCGCCCAGCAGGTTGAAGCCGAGGATGACCAGGAACAGTGCCGCACAGGGCACCACCGCCTCCCACCAGCGCCCCGGCAGATACGCCGTGCCGGATTGGATCATCGAGCCGAGATCGGGCGTGGGCGGGCGCACGCCGAGGCCGAGATAGCTGAGCGAGGCGCCCACCAGGATGACGAAGCCGGCGTCGAGCGAGAGCTTCACCAGGATCGCCGGGACGCAGTTGGGCAGCAGCTCGCGCAGCAGGATGTGGACCGGGCCGGCGCCGATGACGCGGCAGGCATCGATGTAGTCCTCGCCCGACAGCGCGCGCGTTATGTTGAAGATGAGGCGCGTGTGCCAGGTCCACCACAGCGCCGCCAGCGCCACCATCATGTTCACGAGGTTGGGCGACAGGATGCTGGTCACGGCCAGCGCCAGCAGCAGCGGCGGCACCGCCAGGGCGATGTCGGTCGCCCCCATCACCAGCGTTTCCACCGCGCCACGGCAATAGCCGGCCAGCAGGCCCAGCAGCACGCCGGGGGGTACGGAACTTGCCAAAACGCCCAAGGCCAGCAGCAGCGAGGCGCGATAGCCGAACAGCACGCGGGTCAGCAGGTCGCGACCCACGTCGTCGGTGCCAAGCCAGTGCGCCGCGCCGGGCGGGAGGTGGCGGGCGCGGAAATCGACGAACGTGCCGGCGGAGCGCGGGTACGGCGCCAGTTCCGGCGCCTGCTGGGCCGCCAGCACGACCGCGAGCACTATCGCGGCGCCGGCCACCGCCGACGGGCTGCGGCGGAAGCGGCGCCACAGCACTCCACGGCGCGGCGGCG
>CAXTVL010000299.1:0-4045 GCA_964247515.1 uncultured Acetobacteraceae bacterium
CTCGCGGCGTGGTGGAGGGGCGACGACCCGGTGTCCTGCCTGCTGCGCGGCACGCTGTGCGGCGGCATCGCGGTGGGGCTTGCCGGCGCCCGGCCCGACGCCGACATCGGGCTGCATTGAGCCGGAGCGAGGCATGATCGGCGTCGATTGGGGCACCAGCAGCTTCCGCGCCACCCGCATCGACGCGGCGGGCACGGTGCTGGCGCGCATCGAGGCGCCGCGCGGCATCCTCACGGTCCCCGAGGGCGGCTTCCCGGCCGCGTTGCGCGAGCTGGTCGGCGCCTGGCTGGCCGAGGGCGAGGAGCGGATCGTGATGTGCGGCATGGTCGGCAGCAGGCAGGGCTGGCAGGAGGCGGGCTACCTGCCCTGCCCGGCCGGCCCGCTCGACATCGCGGCGGCGCTGGCGCCGGTGGCGTTCGAGGGCGCCCGCGTGCTGCTGGTGCCGGGGCTGTCGGACCGCGACGCCTGTGGCGTGCCGGAGGTGATGCGCGGCGAGGAGACGCAGCTGGTGGGCCTGTTGCCGGCGATCGGGCCGGACGGGCTGGCCTGCCTGCCGGGCAGCCACGCCAAATGGGCGCGCGTCGAAGCCGGCCGCATCGCCGGGTTCACCACCTATCTCAGCGGCGAGGCGTTCGCGGCCCTGCGCCAGGGCACCATCCTGGGCCGCATGATGCGCGACGCGCCGCACGACGAGGCGGCGTTCGCGCGCGGGGTCGCGCGCTCCGGGCAACAGGGCCATCTGCTGCACCACCTGTTCGGCGTGCGCGCGCTGGGCCTGTTCGGCGAACTGGCCGACTCCGCCAGCGCGTCGTATCTTTCGGGGCTGCTGATCGGCACCGAGACACGCGCGGCGATGGCCCCGGGCGCACAGGTGCACCTGGTCGGCTCGGCCGCGCTCTGCGCCCGCTACGCCACGGCGATCGACCTGTGTGGCGGCACGGCCGTGGTGGCGGAGGATGACGCCGCGACACGCGGCCTGACAGCGATCGCGAGGCAAGCCCGATGGACCTGACGCCCGACCTGAAATCCTGGCTGGCCCGCTCGCCGCTGGTCGCCATCCTGCGCGGCGTCACCCCGGACGAGGTGGTGCCGGTGGCCGAGGCGCTCGTGGCGCACGGCATCGCCATCGTCGAGGTGCCGCTCAACTCGCCCGACCCGTTCGAGAGCGTGCGCCGGCTGGTGGCGCAGTTCGGCGACCGGCTGCTGATCGGCGCCGGGACGGTGATGACGGTGGCGCAGGTCGAGCAGCTCGAGCGCGCCGGCGGCCGGCTGGTGGTGACGCCGCACGCCGCCGGCGATGTCATCCGGGCGGCCAAGCAGCACGGCATGATCGCCTGCCCCGGGATCGCCACGCCGACCGAGGCGTTCGCCATGCTGGCGGCCGGGGCCGACGCGCTGAAGCTGTTCCCGGCCGAGGCGTCCAGCCCCGCCGTGCTGCGCGCGCTGCGCGCGGTGCTGCCGGCCGCCACCATGACGCTGCCGGTGGGCGGCATCGAGCCTGGCAACATGCAACCCTGGCTCGACGCCGGCGCGCCCGGCTTCGGCATCGGCGGCGCGCGGTTGCGGCCGGGCGCCACCCCGCAGGCGGTGGGCGACAAGGCGGCGCGGCTGGTGGCGGCGCTGGCGCGCCCGTGACCATCCGCCCGTGACCATCCGCCCGTGACCATCCGGCCATTGGCCGAGCTGGACCGCGCGGCGCTGCTGGCGCTGAACAACGCCCACGCGGTCGAGCTGTCCTGGCTGGAGCCGGAGCAGTTCGACCTGATGCTGGCGCAAGCGAGCTACGCCCGAGGCGTCGGCCCGGCGGCCGCGTCGCTGATCGCGTTCGACCAGGACAGCGCCTATGCCGGCCAGCACTTCGCCTGGTTCCGCGCCCGCTACCCGCGCTTCGTCTATGTCGATCGCGTGGTGGTCGATCCCTCCTGGCGCGGGCGCGGACTGGCGCGGGCGCTGTATGCCGATTTGTTCACGCGGCTGGGACGCGGGCTGGTCGGCTGCGAGGTCAATTCCGAACCCCCGAACCCGGCCAGCGACGCGTTCCACGCGAGCCTCGGCTTCCTGCCGGTGGGCGGCGCCAGCGGTGGTGGCAAGACCGTGCGCTACATGCTGCGCTCGCCGTAGTGGCGGGCCGCGTTGCCCTCCCCGCCCGGTTGTGCATAACATTCGCAACGTTAGGGAGCACAACGAAGATGGCGCAGGTTTCGGTCCGCAAGGTGGTCAAGGCGTACGAGACGTATCAGGCGGTCCACGGCATCGACCTCGACATCGCCGACGAGGAGTTCGTGGTGCTGGTCGGCCCCTCGGGCTGCGGCAAGTCGACCACGCTGCGGATGATCGCCGGGTTGGAGGACATCACCTCGGGCGAGATCTGGATCGGCGGCGACATGGTCAACGACATGCCGCCGCGCGACCGCGACATCGCCATGGTGTTCCAGAACTACGCGCTCTATCCGCACATGACCGTCTACGACAACATGGCGTTCGGGCTGAAGCTGCGGAAGTTCGCCAAGCCCGAGATCAAGAGCCGGGTCGCCAACGCGGCGCGCGTGCTCGACATCGAGCCGTTGCTGGCGCGCAGGCCCAAGGCGCTGTCCGGCGGCCAGCGGCAGCGCGTGGCGATGGGGCGCGCCATCGTGCGCAACCCGCGGGTGTTCCTGTTCGACGAGCCGCTGTCCAACCTCGACGCCAAGCTGCGCGTGCAGATGCGCACCGAGATCAAGAAGGTCCACCAGACGGTGCGCACCACGACCGTCTACGTGACCCACGACCAGGTCGAGGCGATGACGCTGGCCGACCGCGTGGTGGTGATGAACCAGGGCCGCATCGAGCAGGTCGGGCCGCCGCAGGAGCTGTACCACAACCCGCAGACCCGCTTCGTGGCGGGCTTCATCGGCAGCCCGGCGATGAACTTCATGGCGGTCCAGGTGTTCGACGACAACGGCCTGAAGGTGCGGCTCTCGGACGGCCAGGTGCTGCCGATCCCCGAGGCCCGCTTCAACCGCTACGCCGAGTTCAAGGACCGGCCGATGACGCTGGGCCTGCGCCCCGAGCACATCACCGAGCCGCGCGAGTGGGACAAGACCGGCGTGGTGGCGCCGCTCAACGTCAACGTCGACGTGGTGGAGCCGATGGGCATGGAGACCATGGTACACTTCTTCATGGGCAAGGACGCGATCACCGCGCGGGTCGACCCCGCCACCCCCGCCTCGCCCAACATCCAGTTGCCGCTCACCGCCAACATGAACCAGATGCACCTGATCGACGCCGAGAGCGGCCGCGTGGTCTGAGGCGATGGACACGGAGGCGGCGACGCACAGCATCGCCGCCGACGCGCTGCGGGCGTTCATAGCCGACATCTTCACCCGTGCCGGCTGCGACTCCGAGGAGGGTGAGCGGATCGGGCACTACCTGGTCTCGGCCAACCTGGCCGGGCACGACAGCCATGGCGTGATCCGCACGCCCAACTACGTGCGCTCCCTCGGCCTGGGCCACGTCGTCGCCGGTCGGCGCGTCACGGTGGTGTCCGAGAGCGCCACCCACGCCACGGTCGATGGCGGCTTCGGGTTCGGCCAGACCATCGGCCCGCAGGCGGTCGACCTCGGCGTCGCCAAGGCGCGCGCCGCCGGGATGGCGGTGGTGGCGTTGCGCGCCAGCGGCCATATCGGGCGCATCGGCGACTGGGCGGAGCGCGCCGGCGAGGCCGGCCTGGTCTCGATCCACTTCGTCAACGTGGCCCAGGGCGAGCTGGTGGCGCCGTACGGCGGCGTCGACCGGCGGTTCAGCACCAACCCGTTCTGCGTCGGCATCCCGGCCGAGGATGGCGCCCCCCCGTTGCTGCTCGACTTCGCCACCAGCATCGTGGCCGAGGGCAAGGTCATGGTCGCCTCGCGCGGCGGCAAGAAGGTGCCGGACGGCGCGCTGGTGCGGCCGGACGGGCGCTTCACCGGCGACCCGGAGGCGCTGTACGGCCCGCTCGCGCCGGCCGGCCCGCGCGCCCCGGCGGTGGGCGCGGGCGCGCTGGGGGCGTTCGGCGCCCCCAAGGGCG
>CAXTVL010000300.1:0-4032 GCA_964247515.1 uncultured Acetobacteraceae bacterium
GTCACGGTCCATGCACCCGCTGAACTCGTGGTGGAACGACTGGATTTCCGTTCGCCCGACCTGTCGCGGCGCATGAACCGGCTGGTGCAGAACTGCGGTCGCGCCGTGTTCCGCGCCAAGCTCATCGACCTGCACGAGCGGTTCGGCATCGAGGCCGTCGAGGTGGCCTCGCCCTACACGAGCCAGGAGTGCTCGTCCTGCGGCTACGTGGGCCGGCGCCCCCCCCGGGGCCCGGGCGCGGTCCGCGGCGGGTTGGGCGGGCGCGGCCCGCCCCCCGCCACCCTCACCAACGAGGCGGTGGCGCAGACCACCGCCGCCGGACTGGGCCAGAGCACGTGCGTGGGCATCGGTGGCGACCCGGTCAAGGGCACCGACTTCATCGAGGTGCTGGAGCTGTTCCTGGGCGATCCCGAGACCGAGGCGATCGTCATGATCGGCGAGATCGGCGGGGCCAGCGAGATCGACGCCGCCGAGTTCCTGGCCGCCAACAAGGTGAAGAAGCCGACCGTGGGCTTCATCGCGGGAGCGACAGCGCCCCCTGGCCGCCGCATGGGCCACGCCGGCGCGGTCATCAGCGGCGGGCGCGACACCGCTTCCGCCAAGTTCGAGGCGATGCGCCTGGCCGGCATCCATGTCGCGGAGAGCCCGGCGGCGCTGGGAAGCACGATGATCAAGGCGTTGCGTGGCTAAGCCCGGCGTCCGCCGCAATCCTGCGATGATTGAGGGGCAATCTTCCGCCGGTGTGCTTACTTAGTGACAACCGCGCGACAGGCGGGGTTGCAGACGAGGGACTGACATGGCTGGCGTGGATATCCTGGCGGGCGCGTTCAGTGGCGCCAACGCGGCGTACATCGCCGACACCTATGCCCGCTGGGTGGCCGACCCGGACAGCGTCGATGCCAGCTTCGCCGAGCTGTTCGACGCCTTGAACGACGAGGCGCGCGCGGTGCTGACCGACGCGCAGGGCGCCTCGTGGGCGCCGCGGCACTACAGCGTGGGCGAGCCGGAGCTCGCCGCCAAGGTCGCCTCCAAGCCGCAGGTGGCCCCGGCTTCGGCCGAGCAGGTGCGCGCCGCGACCAAGGACAGCCTGCGGGCGTTGATGCTGATCCGCGCCTACCGGGTGCGCGGCCATTTGCAGGCGCAGCTCGATCCGCTGTCGCTGACCAAGCCGCGCGCGCATCCGGAGCTCGATCCCGCGACCTACGGCTTCACGTCCGCCGACCTGGATCGACCGATCTTCATCGACAACGTGCTGGGCCTCGACACCGCGACGCCGCGGCAGATCGTGGACGTGGTGCGCGAGAGCTATTGCGGCCCGGTCGGCGTCGAGTTCATGCACATCCAGGACCCGGACCAGAAGGCCTGGATCCAGCGCCGGGTCGAGGGGGCGCCTTGGCGCGGCAGCTTCGACGCCGAGGCCAAGCGCGCCATCCTGCGCCGGCTGACCGAGGCCGAGGGGTTCGAGGCGTTCTGTCAGAAGCGCTTCGTCGGCACCAAGCGGTTCGGGCTGGAGGGCGGCGAGGTCACGATCCCCGCGCTGCACGCGCTGATCGAGACCGCGGCGGCCGGCGGCGTGCGCGAGGTGTGCATCGGGATGCCGCACCGCGGCCGGCTCAACACGCTGGTCAACATCGTGCGCAAGCCAGCCACCGCGATCTTCAGCGAGTTCGGCGGCGAGAGCTTCAAGCCCGACGACGTGCAGGGCTCGGGCGACGTCAAGTACCACCTCGGCACCTCGACCGACGTGGAGATCGCGGGCCAGAGCGTCCACATCTCGTTGCAGCCGAACCCCTCGCACCTGGAGGCGGTCGACCCGGTGGTGGTGGGCAAGGTGCGCGCCCGGCAGGACATGGCCGGCGACACGCGCGAGCGGCACTCGGTCATGGGCATCCTGATGCACGGCGACGCGGCGTTCGCCGGGCAGGGCCTGGTGTACGAGACGCTGGCGATGAGCCAGCTCATCGGCTACCGCACCGGCGGCACCATCCACGTCATCGTCAACAACCAGATCGGCTTCACCACCGTCCCGGCGCACGCCTACTCGGGGCTGTATTGCACCGACATCGCCAAGTCGATCCAGGTGCCGATCCTGCATGTGAACGGCGACAACCCGGAGGCGGTGGTCTGGTGCGCCCGCACCGCCGCCGAGTTCCGCCAGGCGTTCGGCACCGACTTCGTGCTCGACATCGTCTGCTACCGTCGGCACGGCCACAACGAGACGGACGAGCCGGCGTTCACCCAGCCGATCATGTACCGCGCCATCCGCGAGCAGAAGACCACGCGCGTCTTGTACGCCGAACGCCTCGCCGCCGAGGGCGTGCTGGACGCCGCCGGCGCGCAGGCGATGTGGGACGAGTTCGCGGCGACGCTGGACGCCGCGTCGAAGGCGGCGCAGTCGTACAAGGTGAACAAGGCCGACTGGCTGGAAGGCGCCTGGTCCGGCCTCAAGCAGCCCAACGGCGAGGGCGAGAGCCAGGAGGGCGAGACCGCGGCCGCCCCCGAGCAGCTCAAGCAGGTGGGCGCGGCATTGGCGCACGTGCCGGACGGCTTCGCGCTCAACCCCAAGATCGCCCGCCAGCTCGACGCCAAGCGGGCGATGATCGAGAGCGGCGAGGGCATCGACTGGGCGACCGGCGAGGCAATGGCGTTCGGCACCCTGCTGGCCGAGGGCCACCGCGTCCGCCTGTCCGGCGAGGACAGCCAGCGCGGCACCTTCAGCCACCGCCACGCGGTGCTGATCGACCAGCAGAACCAGCACGAATACGTGCCGCTGAACAACATCATGCCGGGCCAGGCCAAGATCGAGATCTACAACTCGTTGCTGTCCGAGGCCGGCGTGCTCGGCTTCGAGTACGGCTACACCTTGGCCGACCCCAAGACGCTGGTGCTGTGGGAAGGGCAGTTCGGCGACTTCGCCAATGGCGCGCAGGTCATCATCGACCAGTTCCTCGCCAGCGGCGAGACCAAGTGGCTGCGCATGTCGGGGTTGGTGCTGCTGCTGCCGCACGGCTACGAGGGCCAGGGGCCGGAGCACTCATCGGCCCGTCTGGAGCGCTATCTGCAGCTCTGCGCCGAGCGCAACATGGTGGTCGCCAACGTCACCACGCCGGCCAACTACTTCCACATCCTGCGCCGCCAGCTCGCGCGCAACTACCGCAAGCCGCTGGTGCTGATGACGCCGAAATCGCTGCTGCGGCACAAGCTCGCGGTCTCCCTGCTGGAGGAGTTCGCCACCGGGAGCGAGTTCCGGCTGGTGATCGACGAGAGCGACAGCATCGCCGCGCCGGAGCAGGTGACGCGCGTGGTGCTGTGCAGCGGCAAGGTCTACTACGACCTGCTGGCCGAGCGGCGCGAGCGGGGCGTCAACGACGTGGCGCTGGTGCGGATGGAGCAGATCTATCCGTTCCCGAACCGCTCGCTGCCGCGCGTGCTGGCGCGCTACCCGAACGCCGAGGTGGTCTGGTGCCAGGAGGAGCCGCGCAACATGGGCGCCTGGAACTTCGTCGACCGGCGCATCGAGGACGTGCTGGCCGAGCTGCCCAACACGGCGAAGCGGCCACTCTATGTCGGCCGCTGCGACGCCGCCAGCCCGGCGACCGGGCAGGCTAAGGTGCACGCGGCGCAGCAGACGGCGCTGGTGCAGCAGGCGCTCCGGCTGGCGTGACATGCTGGGATGCGCAGCCCGAAATTCGTCATGACCGGGCTTGACCCCGTCATGACAGGTAACTTGCTGAGGCTGGGCCGGGTCAAGACAGGACGGACGCAACCATGACGACCGATATCAAGGTGCCCACGCTGGGCGAGAGCGTCACGTCGGCGACGGTGGCGCGCTGGCTCAAGCAGGCCGGCGACAGCGTGGCCGCCGACGAGGCGCTGGTCGAGCTCGAGACCGACAAGGTGACGGTCGAGGTGAACGCGCCCGAGGCCGGCACGCTGGCCGAGATCACCGTGCCCGAGGGCGGCGAGGGCGAAGGGGGCGCGGTGCTGGGCGGGAGGGGCGAGGGCGGCGGCGCCACGGCGCCGGCGCCGAAG
>CAXTVL010000301.1:0-4029 GCA_964247515.1 uncultured Acetobacteraceae bacterium
CGCCCAGCGCCGCGCGCGCGTCCGGGTCGTCGGCCAGCCGCCGCAGATGCGCGGCGGCCTCCTGCGGGTCCGGGTCGGCCCACAGCGCTCCCGCCGGCGGGTAGACGCCGCGCGGGTCCACCACCGGGATCAGCCGCGGCGTGACCAAGGCGGCGCTGTCCGCGTCCATGAAGTCCATGTTGCCCGACCAGCCGGTCGCCACCACCGCGCGGCCCAGCAGCATCGCCTCGGCCGGAACCAGGCCGAAGCCCTCGCTGCGGTGCAGCGACAACACGATGTCGGCGCACGCGGTCAGCGCGTGGGTGTCGGCGACCGAGAGCGTGTCGGTCATCACGCGTACGTTGGGAGCCCCCGCGACCGCGCTCCGCAGCAGCGCCATGTCGGCCGGGAAATGCTCGGGATTGCCGGCCTTCAGCACCAGGATGCGGTCCAAGCGCGCGCCGAACGCGGCCCGGTGCGCGGCGACCGCGGCCAGCGGGTTCTTGCGCACGAAGCTCGACGCCATGTTGAACGAGACCAGGACGACCACCGCCGCCTCCGGCAGGCCGAACGCGGCACGGCTCCGCGCCGAGGGTCGCGGCGGGCACAACGCCAGCGGCGCCGGCACCGCGCGCACCCCGACGCCGAACCGCTCCAGCGGTGCCAACGCCTGTGCGGTGAAGCGCGAGGTGGCCCAGACCTCGTGCACGAACCGGCGCGCCGCCAGCCAGTCGGGCGGCAGCGTCTGCAACTCCCACGCCCAGTAGCCGATCACCCGCCGCCGGCGCACCAGCCGGCGCGGCAGGCGCAGCATCGCGAACGGGATCAATGTCGGGTTCACGTGCAGCAGCAGCGGCGCCGCCGCCGGCAGGTCGCCCGGCAGCGATCCCGGCGGCGCCATGCCGCTGCCGGGCAGGCCGATATCCATGCGCCAGGTCGCGAGACCGAGCCGTTCCAGCCCGGCCGCGATCACCCGCGCACTCTCGCCCAGCCCGGACGCGGAGCCCAGCTCGCCCGCGACCACCATGCCGCCCCCGGCCGCGAGCGGTGTGCCGCGTGGGCGCGGCATCAACAGCGCCGTGACCCGGCCGATCGCCGCCCGCCGTGGTCCCACCGGCAGCATCCGCCAGGCGCGGTGCAGCGGTCCCGGCGGTCTGCCTGATGGTTGTTTCATGGCCGTGACAAACTGGCGCCAACCTCGTAGCCGGGCAAGAGGCGACGCGAGTTTGCGTCGCGGCGGGTGTTCCCCATCCGGCCGGCCGCGATATAGCATGGCGCATGATGGCAAACGACATCGCCGCCACGGCCACCACCACCGAGCTGCTGGCGCGGCTGGTGGCGTTCGACACCACCAGCCGCCACAGCAACCTGGAGCTGATCGGCTTCGTGCGGGACTGGCTCGAACGCCATGGCGTGCAGGCGCGGGAGAGCCGTAGTGCCGACGGCCGCAAGGCCAACCTGCACGCGATCATCGGCCCGCGCGTCCCAGGCGGCCTGGCGCTGTCCGGCCACGTCGACACGGTGCCGGTCGACGGCCAGGAATGGGCGTCGGACCCGTTCGCGCTGCGCGCGGCGGACGGCAGGCTGTACGGCCGCGGCGCATGCGACATGAAGGGCTTCGTCGCCAGCTTGCTGGCATCGGTGCCGGCCCTGGTCGGATTGCCGCTCGCCCGACCGCTGCACCTCCTCATCACCTTCGACGAGGAGACCAGCATGGAGGGTGCCCGCCGCCTGATCGAGACGCTGGGCGAGGACGCGCCGCCGCCCGCCTTGTGCGTGGTGGGCGAGCCGAGCCTGATGGCGCCCGTGGTGGGGCACAAGGGCCGCCTCGCCGCCCAAGCCCGGGTGCGTGGCCGCGCCGGCCATTCGAGCGACCCGGCGCGCGGCGTCAACGCGGTGCACGCGGCGGCGCGGGCGATCGCCTGGGTCGCGGCCGAGGCGCAACGCCTCGCCACCGAAGGGCCGTACGGCGACGGCTTCGAGCCTGGCTACACGACGTTGCAGGTCGGCACGATGGCAGGCGGCAGCATCCTCAACCTCATCCCCGGGCACGCCGAGTTCACCGTCGAATGGCGCCCGGTGCCGGGTGTCGACGCCCACGCGCTGCTCGACCGGCTGCGCCGGCACTGCGCCGACGAGATCGAGCCCGCGATGCGCGCGGTCGACGCCGCCTGTGGCTTCGCGTTCTCGGTGACGGACTGGGTGCCAGGCATGTCGCTGCCGCCAGAGCACGAGTTGGCGGCGCTGGTGCGGCGCGCGGCGGGCTCGAACGGCGCCGGCCATGTCAGCTTCGCGACCGAGGGCGGGCTGTACGAGGCGGCCGGCATTCCCACCATCGTCTGCGGCCCCGGCTCGATCACCGAGGCGCACGCGCCCGACGAGTGGATCGCGCAAGGCCAGCTCGACGCCTGCGACGCGTTCATCGCCCGCCTGGCGCAGAGCTGCGTCGCCCCGTGAGCGAGAGCGCGCTCGACGCCGCGACGATGGCGGCGCTGCCGCGGTTCCAGGTCGACGTCGAGCCGCCGGACCTGTCGCGCTGGCGCGCTGGCGACGGCCAGGTACCCGGCTTCGTCACCCGCGAGGGCGCCGGGCCCGGGCCGCATGTCGGGCTGGTGGCGCTGATGCACGGCAACGAGCTGGCCGGGGCGGTGGTGCTGGCGCGGCTGCTGGAAGCCGGGCTGCGGCCGCTGCGCGGCCGGCTCACGATGGGCTTCGCCAACCTCGCGGCGTTCGACCAGTTCGACACGGCGCAGCCGACCGCCTCGCGGTTCGTCGATGAGGACATGAACCGGCTGTGGGACGTGTCCGTGCTCGACGGTCCGCGCCAAAGCAACGAGCTGGCCCGCGCGCGCGCCATCAGGCCGCTGATCGAGCGCTTCGACGCGCTGCTCGACCTGCATTCGATGCTGTGGGCGTCCGATCCGCTGGTGCTGAGCGGCACCACCGCGAAGGGCCGGGCACTGGCGCACGGCCTCGGCACGCCATCGCTGGTGGTGTCGGACAGCGGCCACGTGAGCGGGCGGCGGCTGATCGACTATGGCCGTTTCGCCGACCCGGACGCGGAAGGGGTCGCGGTGCTGGTCGAAGCCGGGCAGCACTGGGAGCGTGCCACCGTCGACACCACCCTGCAGGCGGTGGCGGGCTTGCTGCGGCATCTCGGCATGGCGGGCGAGCATCCGGCGCTGCCGCCGCCTTCGGCCGCGACGCCGGCGCGGTTCGCCCGGGTGACACGCGCCGTGACCGCCGGCACCGCGGGCTTCAGCTTCCTGCGCCCGTTCCGGGGCGGCGAGGTGGTGGCCGCGCGCGACACGCTGATCGCGCTCGACGGCGACACCGAGATCCGCACGCCGCACGACGACTGCCTGCTGGTGATGCCGAGCCTGCGCCCGAGCCGCGGCCACACCGCGATCCGGCTGGCGCGGTTCGAGGACTGAGCGGTGCGCAAGGCGCCTGGCGAGCTGCGCAGCGCCCGCTGGTTCGGCCCCGCCGACCTGCGCTCGTTCGGCCATCGCAGCCGCGCCAAGCAGATGGGCTACGCCGTCGACGATTGGGCGGGCAAGCCGGTCATCGGCATCCTCAACACCTGGTCCGACCTCAACCCGTGCCACCAGCACTTCCGCATCCGCGCCGAGGAGGTGAAGCGCGGCGTCTGGCAGGCCGGCGGCTTCCCGCTGGAGATCCCGGCACTCGCCCTGCCCGAGAACTTCATGAAGCCGACCACGATGCTGTACCGCAACCTGCTGGCGATCGAGGTCGAGGAGATCGCCCGCAGCCAGCCGCTCGACGCGCTGGTGCTGATGTGCGGCTGCGACAAGACGGTGCCGGCGATGCTGATGGGCGCCTTCTCCGCCGACCTGCCCTGCATCGCGCTCCCCGCCGGCCCGATGCTGCGCGGCCATACCCAGGGCCGGACGCTGGGCTCCGGTTCCGACAGCTGGAAATACTGGGCCGAGCTGCGGGCCGGGACCATCACCGAAGCCGATTGGGACGCGGTCGAGGACGGCATCGCCCGTTCCTGGGGCACCTGCATGACCATGGGCACCGCCAGCC
>CAXTVL010000302.1:0-4004 GCA_964247515.1 uncultured Acetobacteraceae bacterium
GGGCCGCCGACCTGCCCCACCACGTCGCCGTAGAAGTTCTCGGCGGCGACCACGGCCACCGGGCCGGCCGCCCGCCCTGGCGCCGGAGCCGCCAGCAAGGCCGCCAGCGCCGCCCACGCCGCGAGTCGCATCCAAATCTCCCAGATCCCGACCTCCCCGAGGCGCCGGCGCGACGCTATAATATAGCATCCGCCGGGTCCAGCGGCCTGTAACACAGTAACGTGCGGGTCAGGGCCGCGGCCGCACCTCGACGGTGACGTGCGACAGCGTGGGGAAACGGGTCAGCAGGCGGCGGTAGTGCTCCGGCCCGCGCGCCGCGTGCCCGGTCGCGACCGCGACGATGGCGCCCAGGTGGCCGGGGCCCAGCCGCCAGACGTGCAGGTCGGCCAGCCGGTCGCCGTCGCCCTCGATGGCTTGCCGGACGCCCTCGGCCACGCCACGGTCCGGCACCATGTCGAGCAGGATGGCGCCGGTGTCGCGTGCCAGGCCGTACGACCAGCTCGCGATCACCACGGCGCCGACCAGGCCGGCCACTGGGTCCAGCCACAGCCAGCCGAAGGCGCGCGCCAGCAGCAGGCCCAGGATGACCAGCACCGACACCGCGGCGTCGGCGAGCACGTGGACGACCGCCGCGCGCATGTTGTTGTCCCGATGCGCGGCGCCGTGCCCGCCGGGCGCGTGGTCGTGGTCGTGGTCGTGGTCGTGATCGTGGCCGCCGGCGTGCCCGTGGTCGTGCCCGTGGTCGTGCCCGTGGTCGCCGCCCAGCAGCCAGACGCTCGCGACGTTGACCGCGAGCCCGAGGGCCGCGATCGGGATCGCCTCGGCGAAGTGGATCGGCACCGGCGCGAACAGGCGCGTCGTCGCCTCGTAGCCGATCAGCAGCGCGATCATCGCCAGCACGATGGCGCTGGTGAAGCCGGCGAGGTCGCCCAGCTTGCCGGTGCCGAAGCAGAACCGGGCGTCGCGGGCGTGGCGGCTTGCGTAGCGGTAGGCGAGGGCCGCCAGCAGCAGGGCGCCGGCATGGGTGCTCATGTGCAGCCCGTCGGCGACCAGGGCGATGGAGCCGAACGCCAGCCCGCCCGCGATCTCCAGCGCCATCATCGCGGCGCACAGGCCGATCACCCACCAGGTGCGGCGCTCGGCCTGGGCGTGCCCGGCGCCGAGGAACACGTGTTCGTGGCCCAGACCGTCACGGGGATCGTCGCCGGACGCCGGGGAGGTGACGCCATCCATGTCGGCCTCATGCATCATCGGGTGCGCCGCGCGCGACCGACGGATAGCACGCGGCGCTCATCGCCGCGACAGCATGATCGCCTGCGCCACGCGGTTGAAGAACTTCATGGTGATGACCTTGCCCACCTTCACGCCCGCGGCGAGGTCGGCCGCCAGCGAGGCGTTCCAGATCACCGGCAGGCCCTGCGCCCGCGCCGCCGCGACCATCGGCGGCGCCTTGTCGCCCTTGGCCCGGCAGACCACCTGCGGCAGCGGCGTCTCGCCCTGCACGTAGCGCAGCCCCACCACCACCTGCGTCGCGCACACCATCAGCGTGGCCTGGGCGAAGCCCACGCGGAAGCCGTCGCCGGCGCTCTCCTGGCGCAGCCGCTTCTGCTGCCCCTTGACCTGCGGGTTGCCGTTGGTGTCCTTGTTCTCCCGCTTGGCCTCGGTCTTGGTCATCCGCATGTCGCGCATGAACAGCCATTTCTGCACCAGCAGGTCGACCACGCCGCTCGCCAGGTAGAACACCATGGCCAGCAGGAACAGCGGCATCAGCATCGAGTGCAGCATCGCCGGCACGCAGCGCGGGCCGCACACCGGCAGCTCGAGCAGCGGCGGCAGGGCGCTGCGCGCCACCCCGGCCAGCGCCGCGCCGAACATCACCGCCTTGACCACCGACTTGGCGAACTCGACCAGGTTGTTCACCTTGAACAGGTTCTTGATGCCGCTCACCGGGTTCAGCTTGTCGAGCTTGGGCATCACCGGCTCGAGCGAGAACAGGAAGCCCTTGTTGATCAACATGCTGCCGAGGATCGCCGCCACCACCGCGATCAGCAGCCCGGACAGGCCGCATTCGATCAGGGTGGACTGCATCTCGGCCAGCAGCATCCGCGCCCCGTGGTTGAAGTCCATCTCGAGGCTGCGCGCCGCGGCGGCCATCAGGTCCTGCAACCGGGTCGCGATGCGGCCGGCGGCGAGCAGGATGTAGCCGATCAGCGCGCCGGTGGTGATCGCCACCAGCAGGTCGGGACCCTTGGCGATCTTGCCCTTCTTGCGCTCCTCGGTGAGCTTCTTGGCCGAGGCCGGGAGGGCTTTCTCCTCGCTGCTGCCGCCGCTCATTGCAGCAGCGCCCGCAGTTGGCCCGCGACACCGTGCAGGGTCTCGATCTCGCGGTGCATGTAGACCATCAGGAACTGCGCGTAGCCCAGCATCAGCAGGGCGAACATCAGGTTGCGCAGCGTCGGCGCCAGGTCGTAGATCTGCAGCTTGGAGACCGCGCGCATCAGCAGGATGACGCAGGCCTCGCACAGCAACATGCCCATCACCACCGGTGCCGCGAGCGACAGCGAGACGCGCATGATGTGGTCGAGCAGGCCCAGCAGGAAGCCGCCCCAGCCGGTCGTGGGCAGCGGCAGGAACTGCAGCGCCGGCCACACGCCGTAGCTGGCGCCGATCGTGCCGGCCAGCGCGTCGAGGCCGCCCGAGATCACGAACAGGGCGATCACCGTCATGCCCAGGAAGGTCGCGGTGGTGGAGTTCTGGTTGCCGCTGCCCGGCTCGGATTGCTGGCTCTGGGTGGCGCTGCGCTGGGTGTCGAGCAGCTCGCCCACGCTCTGCACGCTCCAGATCGGCACCCCCATCAGCACGCCGATCAGCAGCCCCACGAACACTTCCTTGACGCCCAGCAGCGCCAGCAGGGCGGCACTCGGCGGGTGCGCCGCGAGGGCCACGCCGATGCCGGGGATCGCGGCCAGGCCGAGCGCGAAGGCGATCGCGCCGCGCACCGGGCCGCCGAGCTGGGCGCGGGTGAACACCGGCAGCACCAGCGCCGCCCCGGCCGGCCGGGCCATCGCCACCGCCACGTTCGACAGTTGCGACATCGCCGCGGCGCCCAGCGGGCCCACCTCGCCTGCCAGGAGTTCCAAGCCCGCGCCGGCCCTAGAGCCGGGTCATCGCGGGGAAGTCGTCGAGCAGGCGCTCGGTGTAGGCCAGCAGCGGCGGGAAGATCATCGGCGCCAGGATGATCAGTGTCGCGCACACCGCCGTGACCTTGAAGGTGAGCGGCATGGTCTGGTCCTGGATCTGCGTCGCCGCCTGCAGCAGCCCCACCACCAGCCCCACCACCAGCGCCACCGCGAGCGGCGGCCCGGCCATGGTCGCGAACAGCATCAGCGAGGTGTTCAGCTCGTCGGTCAGCATGGTCTGGCCCATGGCCCGTCTCCTTAGCCGATGTAGCTGAGCACGAGCCCGTGCAGCAGCCGGGTCCAGCCGCTCGCCAGCACGAACAGCAGCAGCTTCAGCGGCACCGCGATGGTGTTGGGCTGCACCTGCGACATGCCCATGGCGATCAGGATGGTGGTGATCACCAGGTCGATGGTGACGAACGGCAGGTAGATCAGGAAGCCGATCTCGAACGCCCGCTTCAGCTCGCCGATCAGGTACGAGGGCACCAGCACCGGCATCGAATCGGCGCTCGCCACGTCGTGCATCTCGGGCGGCCACAGCTTCTGCGTGGCGCTCAGGAAGAAGGCGCGCTCGCGCGGCAGCGTGAAGTGCAGCAGATGCTCGCGCACCGGCGCCTCGGCGCGCATCGCCAGGCTCTCCCAGTCCTCCAGCGTGTGCGGGTCGAGGTCGGCGTTGGCGACGTTGACGTAGACCTGGCGGCCCAGCGGCGCGCTGATGAAGATGGTGAGGATCAGGGCGATCGCGTACAGCACGATGTTGGGCGGCGATTGCTGGATGCCGAGCGCCGTGCGCAGCAGGAACAGCACCACCGAGATCTTCACGAA
>CAXTVL010000303.1:0-3347 GCA_964247515.1 uncultured Acetobacteraceae bacterium
GCCGCCGATCAGGAAGCCGAAATCCTGCGCCAGCACGGTGATGGTGGGCAGCAGGCTCATTTCAGCATGTCGATGGCGCGTGTCAGCATCGAGCGCGTCGCCTGCATGACGTTGAGGTTGGCGCTGTAGCTGCGCTCCGCCTCGCGCATGTCCATCACCTCGACGAAGCTGTTGACGTTGGGGGTCTGCACGTAGCCCTTCGCGTCGGCGGCCGGGTGCGACGGGTCGTAGCGCTTCGGGAACTCGGTCGGATCGCGACCCACGGTCTTGACCGCGACGGTGGCGGCGCCCAACGAGCGGTCGAAGCGGTCGACGAAGCTCACGGTCTTGCGCCGGTACGGCGACTCCCCCGGCGCGCCGGCGGTGGTGTCCTGGTTGGCGAGGTTCTCGGCGATGATCCGCAGCCGCGTGGTCTGCGCCGCCATGCCGCCGGCCGAGATGCCGAGCGCGGTGTCCATGTCCATGCCGACAACTCCCTGTGGTTCAGCGGCCGAGTGCCGTTTTGAAGAAGCCCATGTACTTGCTGTAGAGCTGCGTGGTGAGCTGCTGGGCCGACTCGGTGTCGGCGACCTGGACGAGTTGCTTGTCGAGCGAGACCGCGTTGCCGTCGGGCGCCCGCTCGGCCAGCTTGCTGGTGCCGGCGGCGGCGAGCTGGGTCGGGTTGCCGGCGATGTGCGCGGGATCGGTGCGCACCGGCGTCATCGCCAGCTTGCCCGCCAACGCCGCCGCGAACGGCTGCAGGTCACGGGCACGGTAGCCGGGCGTGTCGGCGTTGGCGATGTTCTGCGCGAGCAAGCCCTGGCGGCGGTCGAGATACGCGAGCCGCCGGTCGGCCAACTGGAACAGCGGGATTTCGGTCGGGTCCATGGCAGCGACCATGACCGGACGGGATGAAGGAAGCGTAAACGCCGCGACGCCGCGCGGCCGTTAGGATCTCCTTAACCTCTTGCCGCTTGATTGCCGCCATGCCGGAACCCGAAGCCGACCGCCAGCGCCGCGCCGGGATCGAGGGCCATGCCGAGGCGGCGCGGGGCGTGCTGCGCATGGCGGCCTCGCTGGTCGCCGCCGGGCGCATCGTCGACCTCGCCGGGCTGCAGGACTCCGTGGGCCGCGTCTGCGCGGAATGCCTCGACCTGCCGCCGGAGCAGGGGCGCGCGCTGCGGCCGATGCTGATCGGGCTGATGCAGGATATCGAGCGGCTCGACGCGCTGATGCGACCGCCCGCACCGTGACCGGCTGGCTCGCCGCCTGGCTGGACCGGCTCGCGAAGCGTCGCGCCGGCGACGTGGCCGCGCCGGCGGTGCGGGGGGAACGGGTGCGGGCGCGCGCCCCCCGGCGGGGGGTCCGCCGGGGGGAGGGGGCCGCGCCGGGGTTGGGGCTGCAAGGGGTGGTGGCGCTCGACGCCAGGCGGCGGCTCAGCCTGGTGCAGGTGGGCGAGCGGCGGGTGCTGCTGCTGACCGGCGGCGGCCACGACCAGGTGGTCGGATGGCTGCCCGAAGCATGACGCGTCGACTCTGCGGCACTGTGCTGCTCGCGGCCGTGCTGCTGCTCCCGCACCAGGCCTGGGCACAGTCGCTGTCGATCGACCTCGGTGCGGCGGGGTCGGCCGGCGCCACCAGCCGGCTGGTGCAGCTCACGGCGCTGGTCACGATGCTGTCGCTGGCACCGAGCTTGCTGGTCATGGTCACGGCGTTCGCCCGCATCGTCATCGTGCTGTCGCTGCTGCGCGGCGCGTTGGGCGCGCAGGGCACGCCGCCGAACACGGTGCTGATCGGCTTGGCCCTGTTCCTCACCTTCTTCGTCATGCAGCCGGTGCTGGACCAGGCCTGGAGCGCCGGTCTGTTGCCGATGACCGAGGGCCGCATCGGCGAGATCGACGGGTTGCAGCGCGCCGCCGAACCGTTCCGCCGCTTCATGGTCGGCAACCTCAAGCCCGTCGACCTGCGGCTGTTCCTCGACGTGGCCAAGCTGCCCGACCCGCCGACGCCGGAGGCGACGCCGTGGCGGGCGCTGGTGCCGGCGTTCATGATCGGCGAGCTGCGGCGGGCGTTCGAGATGGGTTTCGTGCTGTACCTGCCGTTCCTGGTGATCGACCTCGTGGTCGCCAGCGTGCTGATGAGCCTGGGCATGATGATGATCCCGCCGAGCACTGTGTCGTTGCCGCTGAAGCTGATCTTCTTCGTGCTGGTCGACGGCTGGCGGCTGGTGTCCGGCAGCCTGGTGCAGAGCTTCGCGGCGACGCAGTAGCAAGGCGAGGGACTCTGCCCCTCGACCCCGGCAAAGGCTCGCCCTTGCAATCCATCTATCCGGGGTTTGGGGCCTTCCGGCCACAACGGGTCAAGGGCGGGGCCCTTGCCTTACTTCGCCGGCAGCAGCCGCGCGATGTATGGCGGCAGATGGAACGAAGCCGCGTGCAGCTCGGGCGTCCAGTACTGGGTGCTGCCGAGGATGCCCGCAGAGGCGGCGCGCTCGCGCAGCGTCGCGACGTCGACGCGGTCGAGGCCCGGCCGCTTGGCCGCGAAGCCCAATGTCATCAACCCGCCGACATAGGTCGGAACCGCCGCCACGTAGGCGCCGACATGCGGGAAGTGGCGCGCGCGGCGCAGGCTGGTTTCGCGCAATTCGTCGGGCTGCATGAACGGCACGCCGCATTGGCACACGACCAGGCCTTCCGGGCGCAGCACGCGGGCCACGTCGGCGTAGAAGGCGTCGGAGAACAGCACCTCGCCCACGCCCGCCGGGTCGGTGCTGTCGACGATCACCACGTCGAAGCTCTGGGCGGCGGCGTCGCGGACATAGGCGATGCCGTCGCCGGTCACGATGTCGGCGCGCGGGCTGTCCCAGGCGTCGCCGCCGATCGTGGGCAGGTGCTCGCGCGCCAGGCGCATCACCTCGCCGTCGATCTCGACCATGACGGCGCGCGCCACACTCGGATGTTGCAGCGCGCGGCGCAGCACCCCGCCGTCGCCGGCCCCCACGATCAACACGTCGCGCGCGGCCCCGTGCGCCAGCAGCGGCACGTGTGCCAGCATCTCCTGGTAGACGAACTCGTCGCGCTCGGTGATCTGCACGCAGCCGTCGAGCACCATGACGCGGCCATGGCTGGCGCTGTCGAAGATCACGATGTCCTGAAAGTCGCTGCGTACACGCGCGAGTTCGCGCACGACGCGGAAGCGCTGCCCCCAATCCGGGTACAGCGTCTCGTCGAGCCATGTGTCGCTCATGGCACCGCCCAACTATGCTGATGTGGCGAAACGTGCCTGGAACCATTCGGGTTAAGGCACGAAAGACGCAGTTTCCGGCTACAAAAACCCGCCCCCCCGCTGCTACTCGCGGTCGACGCCCGC
>CAXTVL010000303.1:3357-4001 GCA_964247515.1 uncultured Acetobacteraceae bacterium
GGATACAGCGCCTCATCGAACCACGCATCGGCCATGTCACACTCCGGACAGCATCCGGCCGCCCCTGAAGGGCAGCCGGACACCGATTGCGGATGGGAGAGTTGCGGCTAGGAAACCCGGCCGCGCCGTTGCTCGTCGAGGTCGATGCGCGACGGCTCGAACGCCCGTTGCAGCACCGGCACCGCCAGGCGCGGGTCGCAGACGCCGCACATGAAGATGTCGATGGCGGCGAAGTCGCGCTCCGGCCAGGTATGGATCGAGATGTGGCTCTCGGCCAGCACCAGCACGCCGGACACCCCGCCATTAGGCGAGAAATGGTGGAAATGGCTATGCAGGATGGTGGCGCCCGCCACGATCGCGGCTTCCTGCAGCGCCGCGTCGATGTGCCGCGGATCGGTGAGGTTGGTGGCGCCCCACAAATCGATCAGCAGGTGCGAGCCGGCGAACTTCATGCCGTCGCGCTCGACGAAATAGTCCTTCTGCTCCTCGGCCCCGGCCAAGAGGTGCATCGCAGTCTGGTTCTCGCTCGGGAATTCCGAGACCATCCCCAGTGGAGTGAGTGCATTCATTTGCACATCCCTTTCCATCCAGTAGACGGCCTGTTGGGCCACACGCCTCATGCGTGCGCCCCCAGGGGCCAAGGG
>CAXTVL010000304.1:0-2089 GCA_964247515.1 uncultured Acetobacteraceae bacterium
CTCGACGCCGTCAACTTCATCAGCCACGGCATCGCCAAGGCGCCCGGCCGCACCCAGCCGCGCGCCGCCCAGGGCGGCTCCGGCGACGGGGCGGAGCCCGAGCGTGAGGAGAAGCCCGGCAAGCGTGGCCAGGACGCGCTCGGCAACTACTGCGTCAACCTCAACAAGAAGGCCAGTTCGGGCAAGATCGACCCGCTGATCGGGCGCGACACCGAGATCGAGCGCACCATCCAGATCCTGTGCCGGCGCACCAAGAACAACCCGCTTTATGTCGGCGATCCCGGGGTGGGCAAGACGGCGATCGCCGAGGGCCTGGCCAAGCGCATCGTCGAAGGCGACGTGCCGGAGGTGCTGGCGCAGTCGACCATCTACGCGCTCGACATGGGGGCGTTGCTGGCCGGCACCCGCTACCGTGGCGATTTCGAGGAGCGGCTCAAGGCGGTCGTGACCGAACTCGAGGCGCAGCCGAACGCGGTGCTGTTCATCGACGAGATCCACACCGTGATCGGCGCCGGCGCGACCAGCGGCGGCGCGATGGATGCCTCGAACCTGCTCAAGCCCGCGCTGGCCCAGGGCACGCTGCGCTGCATCGGCAGCACGACCTACAAGGAGTTCCGCGTCTACTTCGAGAAGGACCGGGCGCTGGTGCGCAGGTTCCAGAAGATCGACGTCAACGAGCCGTCGCAGGACGACGCGATCAAGATCCTGCGCGGCCTCAAGGTCAACTACGAGAAGCATCACAAGGTCCGCTACACCGACGAGGCGATCCGCGCCGCGGTCGAGCTGTCGGTCAAGTACATCCACGACCGCAAGCTGCCGGACAAGGCGATCGACGTGATCGACGAGGTGGGTGCCAGCCGGATGCTGCAACCCGAGGGCAAGCGCAAGAAGACGGTGACGCTGCGCGACGTCGAGGAGATCGTGGCCAAGATCGCCCGCATCCCGCCCAAATCGGTCAGCGCCGACGACAAGGAGGTGCTGCGGCACCTCGAGCGCGACCTGCGCTCGATGGTGTTCGGCCAGGACAACGCCATCGAGGCGCTGGCGGCGGCGATCAAGCTGTCGCGTGCCGGCTTGCGCGACTCCGAGAAGCCGATCGGCAACTACCTGTTCAGCGGACCGACCGGCGTGGGCAAGACCGAGGTGGCGCGCCAGTTGGCCAGTACGCTCGGCATCGAGCTGACCCGCTTCGACATGAGCGAGTACATGGAGCGGCACAGCATCAGCCGGCTGATCGGCGCCCCGCCCGGCTACGTGGGCTTCGACCAAGGCGGATTGCTGACCGACGCCATCGACCAGCATCCGCATACCGTGCTGCTGCTGGACGAGATCGAGAAGGCGCATCCCGACCTGTTCAACATCCTGTTGCAGGTGATGGACCACGGCAAGCTCACCGACCACAACGGCAAGACGGTCGATTTCCGCAACGTCATCCTGATCATGACGACCAACGCCGGCGCCGCCGACATGGCCAAGGAGGCGATCGGCTTCGGCCGCGAGGAGCGGGTCGGCGAGGACGGCGAGGCGATCAAGCGCATGTTCACGCCGGAGTTCCGCAACCGGCTCGACGCGGTGATCGCGTTCGCGGCGCTGACCCCGGAGACGGTCGGCCGCGTGGTCGAGAAGTTCGTCATGCAGCTCGAGGCGCAACTGGCCGACCGCAACGTCACCATCGAGCTGTCGTCGGCGGCCAAGGAGTGGCTGGCCGAGCGCGGCTACGACCGGTTGTATGGCGCGCGGCCGCTGGCCCGGGTGATCCAGGAGCACATCAAGAAGCCGCTGGCCGAGGAGCTGCTGTTCGGCAAGCTGGTCAAGGGCGGCTCGGTCAAGGTGACGCTCGACGGCGGCAAGCTGGCGTTCGACATCGTGGAGGCGGCCGCTCCCGCCGCGGCCGCGAAGCCGGAGAGCGATGGCGACGAGGGCAGCACCGAGCGCGAGCCCGAGACCGCGCAGTAGACGACGACCAAGGCGGCTTCGGCGAGCGCGCGTCGAGGCCGCCTCACCCGTGTCATCGTTCCGGTCGGTTCGGCACCCAAGCTAGGGTTCGTCGATATTGTCGCATTCCCCTCGTATGTCACGCGCCCGTCAG
>CAXTVL010000304.1:2189-3996 GCA_964247515.1 uncultured Acetobacteraceae bacterium
GGCAGGCTGCCGCCCGCCACGCGCCATCCCTAGCCCTCCGCCTCCAACCGCCCGCGCGCCTCGGCCAGCCTCGCCTGCTCCTCCTGCGACACCTTGACCGGCTTCAAGTCCAGCGCGTCCAGCGCCTCGACCAAGGCCGAGACCACCACGAAGCGGGTGAACCATTTGTGGTCGGCCGGCACCACGAACCACGGCGCCTGCTCGCTCGCGGTGGCGGCGATCGCCGCCTCGTAGGCGTCCCGGTACTCGTCCCAGCGCTCCCGCTCGGCGATGTCGCCGGCGCTGAACTTCCAGTTCTTGTCGGGATGGTCGAGCCGGTCCAGGAAGCGCCGCTTCTGCTCCGCCTTGCTGACGTGCAGGAAGAACTTCACCACCACGGTGCCGTTGCGGCGCAGGTGGCGCTCGAACGCCGCGATGTCCTCCAGCCGGTGCTGCCAGAAATGCTTGCCGACCAGCTCCGGCGGCAGGTGCTGGCGCTCCAGCACCTCGGGATGCACCCGCGCCACGAGCACCTCCTCGTAGTGGCTGCGGTTGAAGATGCCGATCTGCCCGTCGATCGGCAGGTGCCGGTTGACGCGCCACAGGTAATCGTGCGCCAGATCCTCGGGGCCGGGCGCCTTGAACGCGGTCACGCTGACGCCTTGCGGGTTCACCCCCGACATGACGTGCTTGATGGTGCCGTCCTTGCCGGCCGCGTCCATCGCCTGCAGCACGCACAGCAGCGACCACGACGCGTTGGCGAACAGCAGCTCCTGCAGCGCCGACAGCCGCTCGACCCCCTCGCGCAGCAGCGCCTCGCCGTCCTCCTGGCGGATCGCGTCGCCGCCGGTGTCGGCAGGATCATGGTCGCGGAGCCGGAAATCCTTGCCCGAGGTGACGCGGTAGCGGTCGAGCAGCCGGCTGATGTGCTTCTGCTTCATGCGTGCCGCTTGACCGCGAGCGCGGCGGGGGCCTGGCAGGTCGGCATCATCTCGATCCGGTTGACGTTGACGTGGAGGGGCAGCGCCAACACCCAGGCCACCGCCTCGGCGATGTCTTCGGGCAGCAGCGGCTCGGTGCCGGCGTAGTTCTTGGCCGCCCGCTCGGCGTCGCCGCCGAAGCGCACCACGCTGAACTCCGAGCCGCCGACCAGCCCCGGCTCGATGTTGGTGACGCGCACCCCGGTGCCGACCAGATCGGCCTTGAGGTTGAGCGTGAACCGCTCGACGAACGCCTTGCTGGCGCCGTAGACGTGCCCACCCGGGTAGGGATAGGTGCCGGCGACACTGCCGAGGTTGACGACGTGCCCCCGGTCGCGCGCCACCATGCCCGGCAGCAGCGCGCGCGTCATGTGCAGCAGCCCGGTGACGTTGGTGGCGACCATGGTGTCCCAGTCGGACAGCTTGGCCGCCGGTGCCGGGTCGAGGCCCAGGGCCAGGCCGGCGTTGTTGACCAGCACGTCCACTTGGCGCCACTCGGCCGGCAGGCTGTCCGGCAACGCCGCCACCGCGCCCGCGTCGGTGACGTCGAGCGGGAACGCCAGCGCCGCGTGTCCGAGTTCGGCCTGCAGCGCGGTCAGCCGGTCGGCGCGGCGGGCGGTCAAGATGACACGGTGGCCGTCGCGCGCGCAGCGGCGCGCGATGGCGGCACCGAACCCGGCGGAGGCGCCGGTCACGAGAATCATCATGGGCAATCCCCTCTGGTTTCAGCCGGGTGGCGCCAGGCCGACCGAGACCGGGCAATGGCCGGACAGGCGCTCGTGCCAGTCGGCGCCGGTCTCGCGGTAGACCATAACGCGCAGACTGCCCGGCTGTATCCATGGCCGGGC
>CAXTVL010000305.1:0-3987 GCA_964247515.1 uncultured Acetobacteraceae bacterium
GGCGCAGTTCATCGGCCACGAGCCGCCGGCGTCCGGCACGGCACTGGGGCCGCTGCTGCACTGGATGACCCGCAACCTGCACCGCCCGCTGCGCCTCGACGAGATCGCGGCGCGGGCCGGCATGAGCCCGCGCTCGCTGAGCCGCCGGTTCCGCGAGCAGACCGGCACGACGCCGCTGCAATGGCTGCTGACCGCGCGGGTGCGCCGGGCGCAGGAATTGCTGGAACGCACCGGGCTTTCGGTCGAGCAGGTGGCCTTGCAGGTCGGCTTCGAATCGGCGGTGACGCTGCGCGAGCGGTTCTCGCGCTCGCTGGGCATCAGCCCGAGCGGCTACCGCCGCTCCATGGGCGGGCGGCCATACGCCCCGCCCGCTGCGCACCCGGCCGCGCCGGACATGCGAGCGTTCTAGGCGGCCTCCGTCTCGGCCCGGCGCATCGCGGCGAGCGTCGCGTCGACCGCCTTCATGTAGTCGTCCGCCATGGTGCGGGCATAGTCCGCCTCCTCCGGCCCGCCCGCCGCGACGCCCTCCAGCGTGAGCCGGTAGGAGAAGCGCAGCGAGAGCTCGCCCGCCGCGTCCTGCTCGATCTCGTTCAGGATGGTGCCCAGCACCGAGCCGCTCAGCCGCTCGAAGGTGACGCGGGTTTGCGGCTCGAGCGTCACCAGCTCGCGCATCCGCTCGCCGCGCAGCGCGATCTCGCGCACGAACTGGGTGTCGGAGCGGCGCTCCACCACCTCGCACTCGGTGATCGCCGGCACGAACGGCAGCGCGTTGTCGGCCTTCAGGGCGAGGCCGCGCCAGACCTTCGCCCGGCTCAGCGTTGGCTGGCCGGGCTGGTTGACCGGGATCGCCTTGGTCAGATCGATCATCAGGAGTCTCCGTCAGAGTTCAGGCGGGCGCTGCTCAGGCGGGCGCTGCTCACGCCGCCGCCGCGACCTCGGCGCCGGCGGTGGAGCGATACCAGTCGTTGAGTTCGCCGCAAGTGCCGAACCAGACCTGCTCGGCCGCCTTGATGTGCGCGAAGGCGCGGCGCAGGTGCTTCACGCGGAACGCGTGGCCGGAGATGAACGGGTGCAGCGAGATCGGCATGACGCGCGGGATCGTGGCGCCCTCCTCGTGCAGCACGTCGAACTGGTCGATGATCAGCTCGGCGAACTCGGGCGCGGTCAGGCCCTTGCCCAGGATGCCCGGCACGTCGTTGGCCTCCAGCGTGTACGGCATCGAGATCAGCGAGCCCTCGCGCACGGTCATGGCGAACGGCTGGTCGTCGCAGGCATAGTCGCAGACGAACTCGACACCCGATTCGGCCAGCAGGTCCGGGGTCGCGAAGGTCTCGGCCAAGTGGGAGCCGAGCCAGCCCTTCGGCTGCCGCCCGGTCGCCTCGGCGATCGCCGCGAGCGAGGATTCGATCAGCGTCAGCGCGTCGCTGTCCGACATGCCGGCCAGGATGCTCGACGCGGTGTGGCCCTGCGCGATCCACTCCCAGCCGCGCTGCTCGCCGGCGGCGATCAGCTCGGGGTATTCGTGGCAGACGTCGGCATGGAGGTTGACGCTGGCGCGGATGCCCACCGCGTCCAGCATGTCGAACAGCCGCCAGATGCCGACCCGGTTGCCGTAGTCGCGCCAGCCGTAGTTCAGGATGTCGGGGGTGAAATGCTGGGTGCCCGGGTAGACCGCGTGCGCCGGGCTCGGGATGTCGAGCGGGAAGTGCTCGATGTTGACGTAGACCAGCACCGCGACCCGCGCGTCGCCGGGCAGGGTGAAGCCGCGCTCGGCCACGATCGGCCGGTACGGGTAGCGCGACGTCTGGGTGAGCGGGCGCGGCCGGCCTGCCTTTGTGTTCATGGCGCGAAGACCCTCCTGCAGACGTCGTTGAACTCGTCGTCGGTGCGCTCCAGCAGCCGGTCGTTGCCCTCGACCCACTGGAAGCTGTGCTTCAGGCGGGCGATGCGCCAGCCTTGCGCGGTGCGCGCGTAGGCGTTCTCGTACCAGCCGTACTGGACGTTCTCGCTGCCGCCCCGGTCGCTGGCGCGGTGGTGGCGGCAGACATGGTACAGCGTGCTGGTGGCGGCGTCGCCGTCGAGCGCTATGACGTGGTTGGAGTACTGGTGCAGCGCCTTGACCGGCGACAGGACCAGCCGGGCGAACTCCGTCCACAGGTCGGCGTCCACCGTCACCGGCGGCTGCCCGGTGAGGTCGCGGAAGTCGATGTCGATGCGGTCCAGGAAGGTCGAGCGGTACATCGGCCAGTCGTGCAGGTCGAGTGCGCGGCCGAACCGGAACATGAGCTGGTCGATCTGCGATCGGTCCCACAGTTCGCGCAGCAGGTCTTGCGCCATGCTTGCCTCCTTCGGTGCGGCGACGGGTTCCGGGAGCGGCCGCGTGTCGCCATCGGCCCCGAACACCGCCTGCAATGGCGCCGCGATCTCGGGACGGGTCACGTCGATCAACGCGGGGTTGCCCTCGCACCACTGGATCCTCTGCGTGAGGCGGCGGACCCGCCACACGGCAGCGTCGCGGATCAGCTCGGCCTCGTACCAGCCGAGTTGCCGGTAGTCGGCGCCGCCACGGTCGCCGGCGCGGTGGTGGTGCGCCGCCATGCAGAACACCCCGGTCGCGCGGTCGCCGTCGAGTTCGATGCGCTGGTTGGTGCTCTGGTGGTGCGCCCGGATCGGGCCGAGGCAGGCGGCGGCGAAGCGCGTCCAGTCGTCGGCGGCGACGATCCGCGCGGCGGCGCCGGTCAGGTCGGAGAAGTCGATGTAGACCGGGTCGGTCAGGCAGTCGCGGTAGAGCGGCCAGTCGCGCGTGTCGAGCGCCCGGCCGAAGCGGAACATGGTGCCCCGGATCGCCTCCTGGTCGAGCAGGGCCCGCAGGTCGGGCGCCATCGCGTTCATGCCCCGTATCCCAGGAAGCCGCGCGCGCGGGCGCTGTCCGGCCAGGCCTCGCACAGCGAGCCGGTGAGCTGGGTGCGCAGGCAGAGTTGCGTCTCGCAGCCGCAGCGCCGCGCTGGCTCGCCGGCCTGAACCTTGCGCAGCCAGTCTGGGTCGGCGAACAACGGCCGCGCCAGCCCGACCGCGTCGGCCTCGTCGTGGCGCAGCACGCGCTCGGCGAGGTCCGGGTCCGCCAGGCCGCCATTGGCGAACACCGGCAGCGTGGTCGCGGCCTTGATCGCCCGCACCTCGGCGTGCTGGAACCGCGGGCGCGCCATGATGCCGGCGTTCTCCGGCAGCCGCATGGTCTCGAACGTGCAGACCACCGGCATGACGAAATCCAGCCCGCTTCCGGCAAGCTCGCCCACCAGCCGGACAGAGTCCTGAAGCCGCCAGCCGTCCGGCGCAAGCTCGTCGCTCATCAGGTGCAGGCCCACGATGAAGTCGGGCCGCACGGCGGCGCGCACCGCCGCGGCGACCTCGCGCAGCAGGCGGGCGCGGCCGGCGAAGTCGCCGCCATAGCCGTCGGCGCGATGGTTCATCCGTGGCGACAGGAAGCTCGAGATCAGGAAGCCCTGGGCCGCGTGCAACTCCACGCCATCGAAACCGGCCTCCTGCGCCAGCCGCGCGGTGTTGGCGAAAGCGGCGACGGCTTCGGCGATCTCCGCCCCGGTGATCTCGGTCGGCGTGACGACGCGGCCGGGCAGCAACGGGAACGCGATGGCCGACGGCGCCAGACGGGGCGCTGCTTCGTAGGATTCCCAAGGCCCGGCGTAGCGCCCGGCGTGGACGATCTGCATGACCGCCAGCGCGCCGTGGCGACGGATTTCGCCGGCGATTTCGGCAAATCCCGCGACCGCGTCGGCGTCCGCCAGCATCGGCTGCAGCGGCATCTGCCGGCCGGCGACGTTGACGGCGACGTTCTCGGTGATGACCATGCCGACGCCGCCCTGCGCCCGGCGGCCGTAATGCTCCGCCATGGCGCTTGTGGCGCGGCCGTCCGGCGCCGCGTAGCCGACCGACATCGGCGCCATCAGCACGCGGTTGCGCATGGTGGCG
>CAXTVL010000306.1:0-3982 GCA_964247515.1 uncultured Acetobacteraceae bacterium
AATGGGGCGTGCCAGTGCCGGTGCGCGACTGGTTCCTGCTGCAACTGCCGCGAACGCCGGCGGCGCTGCGCGAGGCCGCCGCGCGGCTGGACCGCGCGGCGCTCGCCGGAGGGCAGCGGATCACCCGCGCACTGGCCGCCGACATCGTGGACGAGATGGCCGCGATGTGGCAGCGATATGACTGACCGGAGTATATTGGGTTACGTTTCACGCATGTCGCCGTTACCGGCTCCCCGCTCCCGCCCGCGCTCCGCTACTGCTGCCCAGCAGCTTCGTGGAGGGACCATGAACACGCTCGGGGCCGATCACGCCGTGACCATGGACATCGACCCGGTGCCGTCGGGAATGCACGTGCCGGGCGCCGCCGCCGCGGCACCACCGCTGCAAGCGGCCGAGCCGGCGGCCGCCACCGCGGCGCCCGGCAGCCCACAGCGCTTCATCAACCGCGAGCTGTCCTGGCTCGACTTCAACCAGCGCGTGCTGGAGGAGGCGGAGAACCGCCACCACCCGCTGCTGGAACGGCTGCGCTTCGTCTCGATCAGCTCCGGCAACCTCGACGAGTTCTTCTCGGTGCGGGTCGCCGGGTTGATCGGCCAGGCCAAGGCCGGCGTCACCGCCCCCGCCGCCGACGGTCGCACGCCGGCGCAGCAACTGGCCTCGGTCGAAGCCCGCGCGCAGGCGCTGATGGCCGAGCAGCAGCGGGTCTGGAAGATGCTGCGCGAGGAACTGGCGGCGGCCGGCATCGTCGTCGCCGAAGCGGCGCAGCTCTCCGCCGAGGACCGCGCCTGGCTCGACGCCTGGTTCATGGAACGGGTGTTCCCGGTGCTCACGCCGCTGGCGATCGACCCGGCGCACCCGTTCCCGTTCATCCCCAACATGGGCCTGGTGATGGCGATGCGCCTGCTGCGCGACGCCGACGGGCACGGCATGGCGGCGTTGGTCCCGCTGCCGGCGCAGGTCGAGCGTTTCGTGCGCCTGCCCGCCCCAGCCGACACGACGCAGCCGATCCGCTTCGTCTTGCTGGAACAACTGGCGACCTTGTGCCTCGACCGGCTGTTCCCCGGCTTCCGGGTGTTGGGCCAGGGGATGTTCCGGCTGATCCGCGACACCGACGTCGAGTTCGAGGAGGAGGCCGAGGACCTGGTGCGCTCGTACGAGACCGCCTTGAAGCGCCGCCGCCGCGGGGTCGCCATCCACCTCTCGGTCAACGCCGGCATGTCCGACGAACTGCGTGACCTGATCGCCGACGAGCTGGACGCCAGCAGCCAGGAGATCCACGTCCAGGACGGACTGCTGGGCCTCACCGACCTCAAGCAGCTCATCGTCGACGAGCGCCACGACCTGCTGTTCGCGCCGTACAAGCCGCGCTTCCCCGAGCGCATCCGCGACTTCGCCGGCGACTGCTTCGCCGCCATCCGCGCCAAGGACATCATCGTCCACCACCCGTTCGAGAGCTTCGACGTGGTGGTGCAGTTCCTCCGCCAGGCCGCCGGCGACCCGGCGGTGGTGGCGATCAAGCAGACGCTCTACCGCACCAGCCGCGACAGCCCGATCGTGGGTGCCTTGATCGAGGCGGCCGAGGCCGGCAAGTCGGTGACGGCGATGGTCGAGTTGCGCGCCCGCTTCGACGAGGAAGCCAACATCCGCCTCGCCCGCAGCCTGGAGGCGGCCGGGGTGCAGGTCGTGTTCGGCTTCACCGAATTGAAGACCCACGCCAAGCTGAGCCTGGTGGTGCGCCGCGAGGGCGGGGCGCTGCGCTCCTACGCGCATTTCGGCACCGGCAACTACCACCCGATCACGGCGCGCATCTACACCGACCTCAGCTTCTTCACCTGCGACCCCGACCTCGCGCGCGACAGCGCCCGGCTGTTCAACTTCATGACCGGCTACGCGCGGCCCGAGCGGATGGACGCGCTGGCGTTCAGCCCGCTCACGCTGCGCAAGAAGCTGATGGAGCTGATCGACGCCGAGATCGGCTTCGCCCGCGAGGGCAAGCCCGCGACCATCTGGCTCAAGCTCAACAGCCTGGTCGACGAGAAGCTGATCGACCAGCTGTACGCGGCCTCGCAGGCCGGGGTGAAGGTGATGGCGGTGATCCGTGGCATCTGCTGCCTGCGCCCGGGCGTTGCTGGCCTGTCCGATAACATCCGGGTCAAGTCGATCGTCGGCCGCTTCCTGGAGCACGGCCGGGTGTGCGTGTTCGGCAACGGACACCCGATGCCGACCCGGCACGCGCTGGTGTTCATCAGCTCGGCCGACTGGATGGCGCGCAACATGGATTGGCGGGTCGAGACGCTGGTGCCGATCCACAACCAGACCGTCCACGCGCAGATCCTGGATCAGATCATGGTGGTGAATCTGCGCGACACCATGCAGTCATGGGAGCTGCACGCCGACGGGAGCTGGCGGCGGGTGGCCGAGGGCGAAGGCCGCCGGCGGGTGTCGGCCCACGACTACTTCATGACCAACCCGTCGCTGTCCGGCCGCGGCTCGGCGCTGCACGGCCCGCTGGCGCCGCATGTCACGCCGCACCGCCGTCCCGACCGCCTGACCCAAGATTGACATGACGCACGCTCCCCCCGACCGCCTGCGGCGCAGCGCCGTGGTCGACCTCGGCTCCAACTCGGTGCGCCTGGTGGTGTTCGAGGGCTGTGGACGGGTGCCGGTCGCGATCTTCAACGAGAAGGCGGTGTTGCGGCTGGGGCGCGGCCTTGCCGGCACCGGGCTTCTGAACGAGGACGGCGTCACCCAGGCGCTCACGGTGATGGCCCGCTACTACGCCGTCGCCCGCGCCATGGGCTGCGAGCCGTTCGAGGTGTTGGCGACGGCGGCGGTGCGCGACGCGAGCAACGGCCCCGCCTTCGTGGCCGGGCTCCAGGCGCGGATGCCAGGCGTGCCGATCCTGATCCTGCCGGGCGAGCAGGAGGCGGCGCTGTCGGCGGCGGGCCTGCTGTGCGGCATCCCCGAGGCCCATGGCATCCTGGCCGATGTCGGCGGTGGGTCGCTCGAAGTGGTGGAGCTGAATGCGGGACAGCGCGGCCGAGCGCGGACGCTGCCGCTCGGCCTCATCCGGCTGACCGACCGCGCCGGCGGCGACCCGATCCGCGCGCGGGCACTGGCCGAGGCCGACCTCGCGGGCGTGCCGTGGCTGCCCGAGGGCACCGGGCGCGACCTCTATCTGGTCGGCGGCGCCTGGCGCGCGCTGGCGCGGGTTCACATCGCGCAGACCGGCTACCCGCTCAACATCGTCCACCACTACACGATCGGGCGCGAGGAGGCGCGCGACCTGGCCGGGGTGCTGGCCACGGCGACGCGCAAGGCGCTGGAGAAGATGCCGGGCGCGCCGCGGCGGCGCATCGACGACTTGGCGTTCGCCGCCGTGGTGCTGCGCCGGGTGCTGCGCGCGACCGGCGCCCGGCGGGTGGTGTTCAGCGCCAATGGCTTGCGCGAGGGCTGGTACATGCAGCGCCTGCCGCCCGACGTGGCGGCGCAGGACCCGGTGCTGGCTGCGGCGCAGGCCTACGCCAGGCAACTCGGGCGCGACCCGGCGCTGCCGCCGCGGCTGGTCGAATGGACGCAGCCGCTGTTCCGCCACGAGACAAGCGAGGCGCGCCGGCTCCGCGAGGCGGCGTGCTGGCTGTCCGACATCGGCAGCCACGACCATCCCGAGTACCGCGCCGAGCAATCATACTTCCACGTGCTGCACCAGCCGGGTGTGACACTCGACCACCACGCCCGCGCCTACCTCGCCTTGGTCACGGCGCTACGCTACGAGGCAGAGCCGGAAGCGCCGTTCCTGTCCGCCGCCCACAGCCTGCTGACGCCGGAGTCCGTGCGGCGCGCGACCGTCCTCGGCTGCGCGCTGCGCCTCGCCTACACGCTCTCGGCCGCGAACACCCCGCCGTCGGCCTGGCCGCGCGCACCGAGGTCGCGGCGGCGTGACGCGCCCGCCGGCCCGGTGCTAGGCTCGGCGCCACACCAA
>CAXTVL010000307.1:0-3965 GCA_964247515.1 uncultured Acetobacteraceae bacterium
GCCGGGGCCGCCGCGCCCGCCGCCGCCATGGGCAGGGCCGCGAGCGTCGCGGTACTGCCCAGCATCGCGCGGCGGCTGAGGCCCGCGCCCGCCGGTTCGTGGACGGCTGCCTTGGGGTGTTCGGTGTCTTGCGCCATTTTGGCTTCCGTTGCGAAACGCCGGCCGCCATGCATCGGGCTCGGCTGTGGGTTGAGCTTGCGGCACGTCGCGTCGACCCGTCTGTGGAATAAATTCCGCTCAGACGGCATCGCCTGCTCTACGCCGCGGCTTTTCCCGAGTTTCGTGACAAGACCGCAATCCGTTGTGACCGCGAGATGCGGCGCCGGGCTACAGCGCGCCGCCGCGCCGGCCGGCGACGGCGCCCAACCGCAGCCGCAGCGCGTTCAGCTTGATGAACCCCTGGGCGTCGACCTGGTCGTAGGCGCCCTGGTCGTCCTCGAAGGTCACGGTCGCCATCGAATACAGGCTGTTCGGGCTCTCGCGGCCGATCACGGTCGCGTTGCCCTTGTACAGCTTGAGCCGCACCCGGCCGGAGACCGAGGCCTGGCTGGCGTCGATCGCCGCCTGCAGCATCCGGCGCTCGGGGCTGAACCACAGCCCGTTGTAGATCATCGCGGCGTAAGCCGGCATCAGGCCGTCCTTGAGGTGCGCCGCCTCGCGGTCGAGCGTGATGCTCTCGATGCCGCGATGCGCCGCCAGCAGGATGGTGCCGCCGGGCGTCTCGTAGACGCCGCGCGACTTCATGCCGACGAAGCGGTTCTCCACCAAATCGAGCCGGCCGACGCCGTTGGCGCGCCCCAGTTCGTTGAGCCGGGCGAGCAGCGTCGCCGGTGACATCGCGATGCCGTCGATGGCGATGGCGTCGCCGCGCTCGAAGTCGATGGCGATGACGGTCGCGGCATCGGGCGCGTCCTCCGGGCGGATGGTGCGCTGGTAGACGCTTTCGTCGGCCTCGATGGCCGGATCTTCCAGGATTTTCCCCTCGGAACTCGAGTGCAGCAGGTTGGCGTCGACCGAGAACGGCGCCTCGCCGCGCTTGTCGCGCGCGATCGGGATCTGGTGTTGCTCGGCGAACTCCAGCAGCCGGGTGCGGCTGGTGAGCTGCCACTCGCGCCAGGGTGCGATCACCCGCACGTCGGGTTTGAGCGCATAGTACGACAGCTCGAAGCGAACCTGGTCGTTGCCCTTGCCGGTGGCGCCGTGCGCCACCGCGTCGGCGCCGGTGAGTTCCGCGATCTCGATCTGGCGCTGCGCGATCAGCGGCCGGGCGATCGAGGTGCCGAGCAGGTACTGGCCCTCGTACAGCGCGTTGGCGCGGAACATCGGGAACACGAAGTCGCGCACGAAGGTCTCGCGCAGGTCGTCGACGAAGATTTCCGAGGCGCCCATCGTCTCCGCCTTGCGCCGCGCCGGCTCGAGCTCCTCGCCCTGGCCGAGGTCGGCGGTGAAGGTCACGACCTCGCAGCGGTAGGTCTCCTGCAGCCAGCGCAGGATCACGCTGGTGTCGAGCCCGCCGGAGTAGGCGAGCACGACCTTCTTCACGTCCTTGGTGGCCATCGGCGGCGGTTCCCGGGCTTGCCTGAAGCGGGGTCGTTACCCGCCCTCGTGTGGGGGTGCAAGCCGTTCCGGCGGGCTCAACTTGCCGACCAACTCGGTCACGAGGGCGTCATCGTCCAGGAGGTCGTCGAGCGAGAGCGGACAAGCGCCGGGCAGTGCCGCTCGCTTGCTTGCGACGTTCATTTCGGCCCGTACTTGCTTGAACGCAGTCTTGAAGATGGCGTCCAACTCGATCCGTTGGCGCATGGACGGAGCGAACCGCTGGCGAGCGTCGGCGAGGAAGCCCGACACTTCACCCCGCCAGTGCGGTGCTGCCTGACTATCGGGCCAGACCTGCAACTTCAACAGATGCACGAGCGCCTGCCGCAGCAGGCTTTGGCAGGAGTGCAGCTCGGATAACCCCAAATCATGCACCTCCTCGATCACGTTGGGCCAGTCGATCAGCTCGTTCACGCGCTGGCCGTCCGCGAGCTGGCGCAGCAACGCGGCTTGCCGCTCGGACCAGGCCAGAAAGTCGCTCTCATACAGATCGCTCACGCCCGCCTCCGCTCGCTCTCGGTCCGCAACTGCCCGCACGCCGCCAGGATGTCGCGCCCGCGCGGCGTGCGCACCGGCGACGAGAACCCCGCGTCCATCACGATCCGCGCGAAGCGGTCGATGGCGGCGGGCGTGCTGGTCTGGTACGGGCTGCCCGGCCACGGGTTGAACGGGATCAGGTTGACCTTGGCCGGGATGCCGGCGATCAGCCGGACCAGCTCACGCGCCTCGGCCTCGCTGTCGTTGATCCCGCGCAGCATCACGTACTCGAAGGTGATCCGCCGCGCGTTCGACGCCGCCGGGTAGCGCCGGCACGCCGCCAGCAGCTCGGCCAGCGGGTACTTGCGGTTGAGCGGCACGATCTCGTCGCGCAGTTCGTCGGTGACGGCGTGCAGCGACACCGCCAGGTTGACGCCGAGCTCGGCGCCGGCGCGGTCCATCATCGGCACCACGCCCGAGGTCGACAGCGTGATGCGCCGGCGCGACAGGCCGATGCCCTCGCCGTCCATCACGATGGCCATGGCTTTCGCGACGCTCGCGTAGTTGTACAGCGGCTCGCCCATGCCCATCAGCACGATGGTCGACAGCAGGCGCGGGGTTTCGCCCTTGGGGCTGGGCCACTCGCCATAGCTGTCACGCGCCGCCATGAACTGTCCCACGATCTCGGCGGCACCCAAATTGCGCGCCAGCGCCTGGGTGCCGGTGTGGCAGAACCGGCAGGACAGCGTGCAACCGACCTGCGAGGAGATGCAGACGGCGCCGCGGTCGAGCGCGGGGTCGGGGATGTAGACCGTCTCCGCCTGCTGGCCGTCGCGGAAGCGGAACAGGAACTTGCGGGTGCCGTCGGCGCTGGTCTGCACCTGCGCCGCCTCCGGCCGGACGATGACGAAGTGCCGCGCCAGCTTCTCCCGCAGCGGGCGGGCCACGCTCGACATGCGCGCGAAATCGGTGGCGCCCTGGTGGTACAGCCAGTGCCAGAGCTGCTTGGTGCGGAACGGCGCCTCGCCGATCGCCGCCAGCTCGGCCGCCAGCTCGGCGCGCGACAGGCCGATCAGCTCGCGCCTGCCGTCGGGCAGCGTGGCGGCCGGCGCCTCGAACCGCGCCGTCTTCGCGAGGATGCGCTCGCTCTCGGCGGCGGTGAGATCAAGGGTGGCGCTCACGACGCGGCCCTGCCGGCAGGACAGGCCTTTTGGATCGCGGCATAGGCGGCGGCGAACCCGCGCAGGCCGAAACTGTCCGTCACCATCCTGCCTTTCGGGCCGGGCGAGCGGACCTGCACCTGTCGCGCCCGCTGGAACGCGGTCGCGACCGCATGGCCGTCGCGCGCGAAGGCGGAGCCGCCGGCGGTGTAGAAGTCGAACGTCGCGGTGCCGGCGGAGACCGCCGCCACGGCGCCGGCCGGGTAGGCGAAGCCGACGCTGATCGCCACCGCGTCACGCAAGCCCACGCGCTCGGTCACGGTCAGCACGACGTCGCCGCGGCCGGGCAGGGCGGGGGAGGACGAGGCCGGGCGGGTGAAGGCGTAGCACTCCGTCCGCCCGGCCACCTTGTCGGTGGCGGCGGTCCAGTCCGCGTATCGGCCGATCGACGCCGGGCCGGCGGCGGCCACCGACCGCTTGGGCGGCTGCGCCACCGCCGGGGTCAGCAGACCAAAGCCCAACAGGATGACCAGGATATCGCGTCTAAGCATGGCGCAGAGATACGGGTGGGCGCCGCGTGCCACAAGCGGCCTCGCGCGGGGTCTCGTCCGCGCGGTGGTCCGCCTCGGGCCGATGGTCTATTCCACCGGCCATGGACGACGCAACGGACGCGACACTCGCGGCGCAGTACGAGGCCTACCCGTACCCGCAGCGCGACCCGCGCGAGGAGGC
>CAXTVL010000308.1:0-3961 GCA_964247515.1 uncultured Acetobacteraceae bacterium
ACCCGGCGGCGAGGTTGGGCAGCAGGTCGGCCGCCGCGACCCCGGCGCCGGTGCGCCGGCGCCAGGCGAGCAGCGCCGCCGCCTCGAGCACGACGAACCCCATCACCAGTTCCGCGATCACGCCGGCAGCGCGCCCTGCGCCCGGGCCAGTTCGATCAACGCCGAGGCCACCACCCGCGGCCGCTCCTCGTGCGCCAGGTGGCCCAGTCCCGGCTGGATCAGCACTCGCGCGCCGGGCACCAGGCCCGCGACGCGCTTCGCCTCCGAGGGCGGGATGGTGCCGTCCTGGCTGCCCACCACTTGCAGCAACGGCACGCCGAGCCGGGGCAGGTCGCGGGCGAGCGGGCGCAAATCCCAGTTCGCCATCATGCCCAACGCCCCCGCGACATGGCCGGGGCAGCGCGCCAGCCTCGCGTACAACTCGACGCCCTCCCGGTCGCGCGTCGAGCCGGTGGCACGCAGCAGCTTGGTGACGACGGCGCGGTCGGCGGCGCGCCAGGCGAATAGCTGCGGCACCAGGGGCACAGCCGCGAACAGCCGCGCGAGCGGCGCGAACAGGTGCATGGGCGCCCCCTGCGGCGGCAGCAGCGCACCGTTCAGGCTGGCTGCCGCGCGCGGCGCGATCAGCCGGTCGAGGCACATGCGCAGCAGCACGGCCGCCCCGGCCGAGTGACCCGCGGCCAGCGCCGGCGCCAGCTCCAGGGCCTGCAGCAGCCCCGCCACCGCGCGCGCCATGCCCGGCAGCGACAATCCCTCGGCGCCCGGGGTTTCGGTGAAGCCGTGCCCCGGCAGGTCGGGTGCCACGACGGTGAAGTGCGGCGCCAGCAGCGGCAGCAGGCCGCGCCAGGAATGGGTCGAGGCGCCGGTGCCGTGCGCCAGCAGCAGCACCGGGCCGCCGCCCATCACCTGCACGTGCCAGCCGAGCCCGCCCACGCGCAGGAAGCGGCTGGCGTCGCGGTTCGGCCAGTCCCGCCCATCTCGGTCCCAGGCCGGTTTGCCGCGAGCCGCCGTCCAGCCCGGCCGCGTCCGCGATGCCACGGCGATGGCCACACTAGTGCAGCTTCACGCCAGGCTCCGGCCGCTCGCGCGCCACCACCATGCGCAGGAACACCGAGCGGCCGCCGTACAGCGCCGCCTGGTGCATCTTGTACAGCGAGCGGTACATGATCCGGGCGAAAGTGCCTTCGATGAACATGCTCTTGCCGACCAAAAAGCCCATCAAGTTGCCAACCGTGCTGTACTTGCCGAGCGAGACCAGCGAGCCGAAGTCGCGGTAGGTGAACGGCTCGGCACCGGCGGCGCCGAGGTTGCGCTGCAACTGGCGCAGCAGATGCGACGCCTGCTGGTGCGCCGCCTGGGCGCGCGGCGGCACCGGGAACTCGCTCCCGGGCCGCGGGCACGCGGCGCAGTCGCCGATCGCGAAGATGTCCGGATCGAGCGTGGTCTGCAAAGTCGGCCGCACGACCAGCTGGTTGTTGCGGGTGACTTCCAGCCCGTCGAGCGAGCGCAGGAAATCCGGCCCCTTCACCCCGGCCGCCCACACCACCAGCTCGGCCGGCACGAACCCGCCATCGGCCAGCATCACGCCGTCGCGCCGCACCTCGGCCACGCGGGCACCGGTGCGGATCGCCACCCCGAGGTCGCCCAGCAGCTTGGCGGTGGCCTCCGAGATGCGCTCCGGCAGCGCCGGCAGGATGCGCGCCGTGGCCTCGATCAGCACGATGTGGACGTCGCGCTCCGGGTCGATGCGGTCGAGGCCGTAGGCGACCACGGCGCGCACCGTGCGGTGCAACTCGGCCGCGAGCTCGGTGCCGGTGGCGCCGGCACCGATCACCGCGACATGCAGTTGGCCCGGCCGCACCGGCTCGGCTTGCGCGTTGGCGCGCAGGCAGGCGTTGACCAGACGGCGGTTGAACCGGCTGGCCTGGTCCGGGGTCTCCAGCGGGATCGCGAACTGGGCGGCGCCCGGCGTGCCGAAATCGTTGGTGACGCTGCCCACCGCGATCACCAGCGTGTCGTAGGCGAGCGTGGAGGCCGGCGTGATCTGCCGCCCGTCCTCGTCGGTGGTTGCGGCCAGCCGGATTTCCTTGGCGGCACGGTCGAGCCCGGCCAGCTCGCCGTAGCGGTAGGTGAAATGGTGCCAATGCGCTTGCGCCAGGTAGTTCAGCTCGTGCTGGGTGCGGTCGATGCTGCCGGCGGCGACGGCGTGCAGCAGCGGCTTCCACAGGTGCGTGCGCCCGCGCTCGACCAACGTAACGCGGGCGCGGCCCTGCCTGCCCGCGCTGTCGCCCAGCTTGGTGACGAGTTCGAGGCCGGCGGCGCCGCCGCCGACCACGACGATGTGCGGCGGCTCGCTCGGCATTGCCCTGGCCCCTCGACTGCGGCCGCGATGCTGCCGTGCGCGTGCGCGCCGTGCAAGGACAAGCTGACGCCTTGCCACGCGCCCCGCGCCCGGTTCACGCTGCCCGCAACCACCGGGAGGCAAGCGCCATGGCGACGATCACCGAGGCCCTGCTGGCCGCCATGGCGCACAGCAGCGAGCCGATGTCGCTGTCCGACCCGCGCCTGCCGGACCATCCGATCGTGGCGGTAAACGCGGCGTTCGAGGCGATGACCGGGTATCCCCGCGCCGAGGCGGTGGGCCGCAACTGCCGCTTCCTGCAGGGGCCGGCCACCGATCACGCCGCCGCGCGCCAGCTCGGCCGCATCATCGCGGCCGGGCACGGCTGCGTCGAATGGATCGTCAACCACCGCAAGGACGGCGGCGTGTTCTGGAACCTGCTGTTCCTGTCGCCGGTGCGCGACGCGGACGGCACGTTGCTGCATTTCTTCGGCAACCAGCACGACATCACCGAAGGATTGCCGCCGCGCCTGACCGAGATCGGCTTCGGCCGGGCGCATATGCCGCCAGAGAGCGAGGCCGAGTTCCAGCGCCTGCTGCGCGAGATCACGGCGGCGGACGCCCCGACCCAGGCCAGGTCGCTGGAGCGGATGCTGGCGGCGGCGCGGCGGCTCGCGGAAGTCAGCACGCACCTGGTCCCCGATGCCGGCTAGGCAGGCCATCGTCATCGGCGGCGGCTTCGCCGGACTGGCCACGGCACTGCGGCTGCGGGCGATGGGGTTGGGTGTCACGTTGCTGGAGCGCCAGCCGGACCTCGGCGGACGCGCCCGCACCTTCCGGGCCGGGCCGTACCGCTTCGACGCCGGCCCCACCGTCATCACCGCGCCGTTCGTGCTGGAGGCGCTGTTCACCCTGTTCGGCGAGGCGATGGCCGACCACGTGACTCTGTTGCCGGTCGAGCCGTACTACCGGATGCGTTTCGCCGACGGCCGCCACCTCGACTACGGCGGCAGCATCGACGACACATTGGCCGAGATCGCCCGCTTCGAGCCGGCCGACGTCGCCGGCTACCAAGCCCTGCTGCGCCACGCCCGGACGCTGTACGATGTGGGCTTCACCCAATTGGCGCACGTGCCGTTCACCCGGCTGGGCGACATGCTGCGCACCGTGCCCGCCTTGCTGCGGCTGCGCGCCGACCGCAGCGTCTACCAATTGGTGTGCCGGCACTTGCGCCATCCGCTGCTGCGCCGCGCGTTCAGCATCCATCCGCTGCTGGTGGGCGGCAACCCACTCGACACCTCCAGCCTGTACGGCCTGATCCACTGGCTCGAACGCGCCTGGGGCGTCTGGTACGTGCAGGGCGGCACCGGGGCGCTGGTGCGGGCGCTGGCCGATCTGCTGCGGCGCCACGGCGGGCGCATCCGGCTCGCCGCCACCGCCGAGGCGATCGAACTCGAGGGCCGCCACGCCACCGGCGTGCGGCTCGCCGGCGGCGAGGTGGTGGCCGCCCCCAGAGTGGGGTCGGCCCGCGACCCGGTGCCGCTGTACCCCCCCCTGCTGGCGCCCCCGCGGCAGCCGCCCGGGCCGACGCCGGGCGCGCCACCGTCCGGGCCCGGCTCG
>CAXTVL010000309.1:0-1368 GCA_964247515.1 uncultured Acetobacteraceae bacterium
GTGCAGTACTACGTCCGCCGCCGCGAAGACCTGCGCGACAAGCGGGTGGTGATCGCCGGCGGCGGCGATTCGGCGGTCGATTGGGCGCTGGCGCTGCGCGGCGTCGCCGCCAGCATCCAGGTGGTGCACCGCCGCGCCAAGTTCCGCGCCGCCCCGCAGACCGACGCGCAACTGCACGCGGCGGCGGCGCGCGGCGAGGTCGAGCTGGTGGTGCCGTACCAGTTGGCCGGGCTGCACGGCGAGGGCGGAAGGCTGGCCCAGATCGAGGTCGCCGACCTCGACGGGGTGCGCCGGCGGCTCGGCGCCGACGTGCTGTTGCCGTTCTTCGGCCTGTCGATGGATTTGGGGCCGATCGCCGCCTGGGGGCTTGACCTGGTGCGCGGCCATGTCGCGGTGACGGCCGCGACCTGCGAGACCAGCACCCCCGGCATCTTCGCGATCGGCGACGTGGCGAGCTACCCCGGCAAGCTGAAGCTGATCCTGCAGGGCTTCAGCGAGGCGGCGATGGCGGCGCACGCGATCCACCCGATCGCCCGGCCGGGCACGGCGCTGCACTTCGAGTACTCGACCAGCAAGGGCGTGCCGGCGTGAGGCGGCGGGCGCTGTTAGCGCTACCATTGTGCGCCTGGCCGGCCCTGGCCCGCGCGCAGGCGGCGCTCACGGCGCAGGACCGCGCCGACCTGGCGCGGATCGAGGCGTACATCAACGCGATCCACACGCTGAAGGCGCGCTTCGTGCAGGACGCGCCGGACGGCAGCCTGTCGCGGGGCCTGGTCTGGCTGCAACGCCCCGGCCGGATGCGCTTCCAGTACGACCCGCCGACGCCGCTGCTGCTGGTGGCGGGGCACGGCCTGTTCGTCTACTACGACCGGCAGTTGGGCCAGACCACCAACATCCCGCTGGGCTCGACCCCGCTCGGCCTGTTGTTGCGCGACAGTTTCAGCCTCGGCGGCGAGGTCACGGTGATGGCGGTGACGCGCGACCCGGGGCAGTTGCAGGTCACGGTGCGCCGCACCGCCTCGCCCGGCGACGGCACGCTGACGCTGGTGTTCACCGACCCGCCGCTCGCGCTGCGCTCCTGGGCGGTGGTCGACGCGCAGCGGCGCGAGACCCGCGTCACCCTGCTCGACGTGCAGTTGGGCGGCAGCTTCGACCAGCAGATGTTCACCTTCATCGACCCCAAGTTCCTGCCGGGGGCGAACAAGGACTACAAGTGACGGCTTTACGGATCGTTACCGGGATCGTGCCGGCCTTGCCGCCGGCCGGGCGCTTCCCGTAAAACCGGCACAGCCCCGCATCACGGAACGAGACGCGCCATGGCCGACCTGCCCGCCACACCCCCCCAGCCCGGCACGCCGCTGCCGAACC
>CAXTVL010000309.1:1378-3946 GCA_964247515.1 uncultured Acetobacteraceae bacterium
GAAATTCTGGGGCTCGTTCACCAGCGCCGCCACCTACGCGGTCGTCGTCGTGGCCGTCGTGGTGATCGGGCTGGCGATCTTCCTGACGTGAGGCGAGCGGCGCTGTGACGGCGTTCCAGCAGGTCGGACGGTTGTGGATGGCGGACGAGTTCGTCGCCGCCGGTCGACGTAGCTTTGGCGACGCATGGCGCTACGAGCTGGTCGACGGGCGCGTCTTGGCGCACGACGCGCCGGAAGCAGAGCACGGCGCCATCCTCGCTGGCTTGACCGGGGCGTTGGTGAAGCGCTTGACGGGAAGACCGGATGGCTGCCGCCCGGAGTCAGGCAGCGCCGCGATACCAAAGACCCTGAAACGCAACACGGCCCGTATCCCGGACGTGATGATCCGGTGCGGCGAATATCCGCGCCTGTCGTTCGAGGTCATATCTCCCTCCGAACTCCGCGACTGGCGCGGGCGCGATCGGAAGCGCCGCGACATGCAGGCGGTCGAAGGCATTCGGGAGATGGTGGAACTGTCGCAGGAGGAATTCGCGGCCCACGTCTACCGACTGACCGCCGAGGGCTCCTGGACGTTCGACGCGTTGGAAGGGGCCGACGCGACCATTCGGCTGGCCAGCGTCGGTCTCGAAATCCCGCTCGCGGAAATCTATCAGTTCGCCGACATCGCCGAGACCGAAGCCTAGCCCACGATCTCCAGCCCCGCGAAGAAGAACGCGATCTCGGTCGCGGCGGTCTCGGCGCTGTCCGAGCCATGCACCGAGTTGGCCTCGATGCTCTCCGCGAACGCGGCGCGGATGGTGCCGGCGGCGGCCTTGGCGGGGTCGGTGGCACCCATGATCTCGCGGTGCTGCGCCACGGCGCCCTCGCCCTCCAGCACCTGCGCCACCACCGGGCCCGAGGTCATGAACGTCACCAGGTCGCGGAAGAAGCCGCGCTCGCGGTGCACGCCGTAGAACGTCTCGGCCTGCGCCGTGGTCAGGTGCAGCCGCTTCTGCGCCACGATGCGCAAGCCCGCCTCCTCGAAGCGGGCGTTGATCTGGCCGGTCAGGTTGCGCCGTGTCGCGTCCGGCTTGAGGATCGAGAGCGTGCGTTCGAGCGCCATGGGCGGCCCCTCCGGATGGTGGCGATGTGGTCGTGGCCGGTTTATAGGCAGGCGCGCCGCCACTGACCAGCGCGCCGGACGTCCGGCCCCGGCCCACAACCATCGGATGCGACCCATGCGCCTGTTCAAGTGCCAGAGCTGCGGCAACTTGGTGTATTTCGAGAACACCGCCTGCGAACGCTGCTCGCACCGCCTCGGCTATCTGCCGACACTCGCCACCATGTCGGCGCTGGCACCGGCCGACGACGGCTGGACCGCGCTGGCCGACGACGGCCGGCCGTACCGGCCCTGCGGGAACGCCGCGTACGACGCCTGCAACTGGTTGGTGCCGCGGGACAGCGCCGAGCGTTTCTGCGCCGCCTGCCGGCACAACCACACGATCCCCGACATCGCCCAGCCGGCCAACCTCGCCGCCTGGCGCAAGATGGAGTGGGCCAAGCACCGGCTGTTCTACTCGCTGCTCAAGCTCGGCCTGCCGACACCCACCCGCGCCGAGGCGGCCGAGGGGCTGGCGTTCGACTTCCTGGCCGATCCCGCGCAACCCGATCCGTCGCAGCCAGCCCAGCCGCAAGTGATGACCGGGCACGACAACGGCCTCGTCACGCTGGCGCTGCACGAGGCCGACGACGTCGAGCGGGCGCGCCGGCGCGAGGCGATGGGCGAGCCGTACCGGACCCTGCTCGGCCATTTCCGCCACGAGATCGGGCATTTCTACTGGGACCGGCTGGTGCGCGACGGCGGCCGGCTCGACGCCTGCCGCGCGGTGTTCGGCGACGACCGCGAGGACTATGCGGCGGCGCTGCGGCGCCATTACGCCGAAGGCGTGCCGGCCGACTGGCAGGAGCGCTGCATCAGCGCCTACGCCACCACCCACCCGTGGGAGGACTTCGCCGAGACCTGGGCGCACTACCTGCACATCGTCGACACGCTGGAGACCGCGCAATCCTTCGGCATCACCGTCGAGCCGGTCGTGGCGCACGAGCCCGACCTCGAGGCCAGGATCGCGTTCGACCCGTACCGCGCGCCGAGTGCCCGCGCGCTGGTCGACGACTGGCTGCCGCTCACCTTCGCGGTCAACAGCCTCAACCGCAGCATGGGCCAGCCCGACCTGTACCCGTTCATCCTGTCGGCGCCGGTGGTGGGCAAGCTGCAATTCATCCACCAGCTCGTGCAGGGCGAGCGCGCCGCCGCATGAGCCTGCTGGACATCCGCGACGTCACCATCCGCGTCGCCGGGCGCGTGCTGCTCGACGGCGCCAACCTCACCGTCGACCCCGGCCGGCGCATCGGCCTGGTCGGGCGCAACGGCGCCGGCAAGTCGACGCTGCTGCGCGCCATCGCGGGCGAGCTCGCGGTCGACGGCGGCGACATCCGCCTCGCCAGCCGTGCCCGCATGGCGCAGGTGCGCCAGGAAGCCCCGTCCGGACCGGCCACGCTGCTGGAGACCGTGCTGGAAGGCGACCCGGA
>CAXTVL010000310.1:0-3943 GCA_964247515.1 uncultured Acetobacteraceae bacterium
GCCCGGCACGGACGGAATCGAAGCTGACTGTGCCGGAGCCGCAGCAATGCCAGGCTGCGAGACCGACGTCTCCGGATGGACGGCGGCGAATGGCGTCACTGGCTTCGTCGGCAACACCGGCACAACGGCCGGCACCTCCGGCGGTGTGGCCGCTGTGCCAGCCACCGGCACCCAAGCTGGACTTGTGATGGCCGCCGGCGGTGCCATCGGCGCAGAGGCTTCCGGCGGCGCCGCATCTTGTGACGGCATCGCCGGCACGACCGCGGGCGCGTCGCCCGGCGCCTGAGCCAAGGGCTGCGCCTTCGGCGCTGGCGGCAACATCGCGTCGAGCTTCGGCAACTGCCCGAAGCCGCTCGCCACCACCTGCGAAAGCATCGCCATCTCGCTGGTCGCCGCCGCGATCGCCGCCTCCGTGTCGCTCAGCAGCAACGCCAGCCCGACCGTGCTCGGGCCGGCGTTGCCTTGGCCGTCCGGCCCGTCGTCTCCGATCGGCAGTTGGCTCATTCCGAGGTTTCCCAACGCATTGTGGTGAAGTCGAACACCCCGCCGTCCAGCGTGCCGAGGGCGATGACCCAGGCGGCGCGCTCATCCTCCGGTAGCGAGAAGGCGACATCGAACGGCACCCCGTTCCGCACCAGGAACAGGCAATCGAGCAGATCGGGGTGCCGGATCAGTTTTTTGCCAGCGCTCCCGGCGTGGGGTCGGCCGCCGGGCTCAGCACTCCGGCCACGGCGGCGATCCCGGCATCGCCGAGCCGCGCCACCAGTGCTTCGACCTGCGCCTCCGACGCCGGCGCCGGCACCGGCACGTCGTCGATCGCCGTGACGCTGCAGGCGAGGGTCGCCATGCCCATCCACCCGGCGTTGCCGACCAGGCCGGCACCGGCGGCCTTGAACAGCCGCAACCGGTCCAGAGCGCCCAGCCGGCGGATCGAGAGCGTCCGTCCCTGAGCATCGACGACCGACGTGATCGCTTCGGCCGCCGCCACCAGGCGTTGCGCGGGTGTCTCGCTCACAGCCGGGTGCGGCGTGCTGCGAAGAATTCGAGCCGCTGCTTCACCGCCGCGTCGCCGCGCCAACTGCCAGCCTGCGCCATTTTGAGCACCACGCTGTCGAACTGGTAGGTGCTGGTGCTCCCGTCCCGCTCGGTCACGTATTGGTATAGCGTCGAGAGCGCCAACGTGCCGCCGGCATAATACTGCGCCTCGAGCCGCGCCACGAAATCCTCCGCCGCCGATGATCCACGTTCGAGATCGAAGGCGCCGTCCCAACCTTTCGGCAACTCCGCCGCGAGCTGCACACCGTCGATGCGATCGACCCGCACGGCGGTGGTGAGCTGCCGGCACTCGAAACCGGTGACGTGCGACAGGTCGACCCGCCCGTACGGGCCGGTCAGCACCAACTGGCAGTCGCGCCCGACCGAAAAGACGTTGCTCGCCATTGCCTGTTCCCCTTATGCCGAGAGCGAGCCAGCATTGCCCGGCAGCGTCTGGCGCTGCACTTGCACGGTCTGGCCGCCCTCCATGTTGACGATGAAGCGCTCGTTGATCGCCTGGTACTGCACCTGCGCGTCGGACTGCACGTAGCCGAGCGAGGTGCGGCTGCCGGGGTTGTTCGAGATGTCGCAGATCACGCTGAACGGCAGGCTGCCGTTTGTGCTTCCGAGCAGCCCCTGCGACAGCATCGCCTGCAGGAACGAGAGCTGCGTGGCACGGATGCGTCGGAACAGTTGGGCGTTGATGACCTGGCCCACGTATTGCCCCATGCCGGCGGCCAGGGTCGCCGCGATGTAGTTGGTCAGCCGCGTGTAGTTGTCGCCATTGGAGCCGGCGCTGCTGCTGGCGTTGTGCCCGCCGCGCACGCCCCAGAACGCCCCCGCCGGCTGCGGGTTGGCGATCACGTCGATGCCCGCCTGCAGCAACGCCGACAGCTCGGCCGCCGAGTAGGTGCTGGCCTGGCCGCTGCCGGGCTGGCCGGAACGCTGGCTCGCGACCACCGCATACAGCGGCTTGTTGAGGCTGCTCTGCTCGGGCGAGAGGTTCGCGAGCCGCCCGGCCACGAAGCCCTGCGGGCTGACCAGCCGCAGCGTCGCATTGGTCTGGTCGTTCCACCACAGCCAGTCCCCGAACATCAGCTTGGCGGAATACGAGTCGAGCCCGGTCGACTGCTTGGTGAACACCGCGTTCGAGATGCTGTCCCCGGCCGGCCCGGTCAGGACCATGTAAAGCCCCTCGGACAGCCCGAACTGCGCCTGCGTCGTCCATTGCGTGCTGTCGTCGCTGTCGGCCAGCACGCCAATGCTGCACCCCTGCCCGCGCAACGCGTACATCCCGCGCCGCGCCAGCGTGTCGACGCCGACCAGTGTGGCGGCGGTGACGGCGCCCGCGCCATCGGTGCCGGACGTGCCGCCCGCGAAGCCGATGCCGAACGTGCTGGGTGCTGTCGCCGTGGTGCCGACATTCAGCGTCACGATTTGCGACGGGCCGCGCTGCGGGCCTTGGCCCTGGTTGACCGCCGCGGCCAGCGCCTGCCAGAAGGCGGCGCCGGTGCCTTGCAGGTTGTCGAACACCTCCGGCGCCAGCCCCGGCAGCGCCACCGTGAGGCGCCAGGAGCCGGCGCGGCTGCCGTTGCCGAGCACCACGCTGATCTGGTTGCCGAGGCTGCCGGTGTAGAGCGCGGTGAACGTGGCCCCGGTGCCGGGCACCTGCTGCGCCGCCGCGGTGTCGGTGCCGTCGGTGACGCGCACGCAGCGAAAGCTGCTGGCCCCCTGCTGCACGGCGCACGCGACCTGCGTGCCCATGTCGTATTTGCGCGCCATCACTGGGCCGAAGCCCGCGGCGTAGTCGGCCATGGTGGCGACGATCACCGGGCGCCCGACCGGACCCCAGCTGGCACTGCCGACCACGCCCACGACGTTGGTGGGCACGCCGTTAAGCACCAGGTTCTGCGGCGGCACGATCTGGACATAGAGGTCGGGCACCACCAACGCCGTCGTGTTGATGCTGCCCTGCTGGACGATCGGCATGTCTAGTCTCCCGTTTCCATTTGATCTCCCATCCCGACAAGCCGGGTCACGACAGCAAGGACTTCGCGGCCAGGCCGCCTGCCGTCACCTGCAGGTCGCTGAACAGCAGGCTTGGCAGCGTCGCGGTGAGCGTGGTCGCGAACTCGACGCTGTACAGCAGGTCGCGGCGGTACAGCCCGGCGTCCTGCGCCCGGTCGGACGGCAGCGACGCCACGTAGAGCAGGCGCCCGGCGCTGGCGTCCGGGAAGCTCACGAAATCCACCGCCGACAACGCGACGTCGATCGCCGCCGCGGTGGCGTCGCGCAACTTTGGCTCGGGACACCAGCAGACGACGCGCACGCCGACGCGTTGCCGCCGCGTCTCGCGCGTCCCGGTCTGGTCGGCCGCCACGCGCGCCACCAGGCTGATCGCGTTCGGCACGGTAAGCGTGGCCCCGCTGGCGGTGGCCGCCTGCACCGACCGCAGCGCCTTGGCCAGCGCCGCCGCGACACTGGCCGGCGTGTCGCCCGCCACCGTCCGATGCACCGCCGCCGTGCCACCCACGAGCACACCGGCCAACTGGCCGGCGTCGGCACTGCCTGAGAACGCGACGGTGTTGCCGGTGGCGAGCGCCACCAGCGTCACCGGCCGCGTCTGCGCCACGGTCCACTCGTCCGGGTAGCGCGTCGTGGTGCGCTGCTCGCCGGGCTCGACGGTGACGCTCACCCGCACCCGGCCGGCCTTGAGGTCGGCATCCAGGCCGGCGGCGTCCGGCCAGCCGCGATGGATGCGGCAGGGAGCGCCGATGGCGCTCGCGGCGTCGGTGCCCGCCGGGTACAGCTCGGCCGCGACCATGGCCGCGACCGCCGCCTCGACATCGGATTGGTCCGCCATCAGGTCGCAGCCTCTCGCACGTCGAGCCGCCAGCCCAGCTCCGAC
>CAXTVL010000311.1:0-3933 GCA_964247515.1 uncultured Acetobacteraceae bacterium
CGTCGAGGCCGAGCTTGACGCCGCCGACCTGCAGCAGTCCGTCGGAAAGCCGGCCGATCCGATCGATCAGCGCGCGGCAAGCCTGAACCTCCTGCATCGAGGAGGCCCGTCTCAGCCCCCCTCGCGCTTGGCCCGGTCGGTCGCGGCCGTGACCTGCGCCTGGGCGTCGGTCTGCGCCTGCCGCGTCCCGGCGGTGAACTCGGCGACCGCGGCGTCGGCCGCGAGCTTGGCCGAGCGGGCCGCCTCGAGGTCGGCGCCGATGGTGGCGGCGCGCTTCGCCAGCACGTCCGCCACCTGCGGCAGCGCCCAGTTGTTCAGCAGCAAGTACAGCCCGACGAAGATGAGCGCCAGCCAGACCACCTGGCTGATGGTCAGCGGGTTGCCGAAATCGAGCTGCGGCATACCCTCGGCGGCCAGTGCCGCCGCCGGGGCGGCGGCGGCCGCCGCGAACGCCAACAGGGCCGGGCGGCGCATCCTCGCCCTCAGGTGAACAGGATCAGGAAGGCGATCAGCAACGCGAACAGCGCCACCGCTTCGGTCAGCGCGAAGCCCAGGATGCCGAGGCCGAACACCTGGTCGCGCGCCGACGGGTTGCGCGCCACGCTGGTCACGAGCGAGGAGAAGATGTTGCCGATGCCGATGCCCACGCCCGCGAGCGCGATGACGGCGATGCCAGCTCCGATTGCCTTTGCGGCGGCCACGTCCATGAGCAGAATCCCTTTGCGTAAAACAGAAACGGAGAGCCCCGCGTCAGTGCAGATGCACCGCGTCGTGCAGGTAGATCGAGGTCAGGATGGCGAACACGTAGGCCTGCAGGAACGCCACCAGCAGCTCGAAGCCGATCAGCACGACGTTGAGCGCCAGCGGCGCGATGGCGCCGACCGTGCCGACGGCGCCGAGGCCCGAGAGCATCAGGATGAAGGAGGCGAACACCGCCAGCATGACGTGGCCGGCGACCATGTTGGCGAACAGTCGGATCGACAGGCTGACCGGGCGCGACAGGTAGGAGATGATCTCGACCGGGACGATCAGCGGCGCCAGCCAGATCGGAGCGCCCGCGGGGAAGAAGTAGCTGAAGAAATGCCAGCCATGGATGCTGAGCGCCACCACGGTCACGATCACGATGACCGCGACCGCGAGCGTGGCGGTGACGGCGATGTGGCTGGTGTAGGTGAACACGTAGGGCAGCAGGCCGAGCAGGTTGCCCATCAGCACGAAGAAGAACAGCGTGAACACGAACGGGAAGAAGCGCCGCCCCTCGGGGCCGATCTGCTCGGTGCACATGCCGTGGATGAAGCCGTAGCTCATCTCGGCCAACGCCTGCAGCCGTCCGGGCACCACGGCGCGCGGCCGGGCGCCGTAGTACAGCAGCGCCAGGATCAGCGCCGACGCCACCAGCATGATGAGGTTGGACTGGGTGAAGTTGACCGAGCGGCCGAGCGGCCCCAGGGCGGTGGACAGCTTGAACTGCCCCAGCGCGTCGATCGATCCGCCTTCAGCCGCCACGGTTCCGCCCCCGACCAGACCCGCCGGGGCGGATCACTCAACCTCGCGGCCGGGGCGCCTTGGGCCCCATCAGCCGCCACACATTCGCCACCCCGGCGGCACCGCCGAGCAGCACGAACACCGCCAGCAGCACCGGCTTGGTGTGCAGCCAGCGATCGAGGAAGAACCCGATCGCCGCGGCCACGGCCAGCGCCGAGACCAGCTCCACGCCGACCCGCAACCCCAGCCCCATCGCCGAGGCGCCGAGCGGCGGGACGGCGGGCTGCGACGGCGGGTCCAGGCCCTGCTTGGCGCGAGCCGCCCCAAGCCGCTCCTCGAATGACGGTTCAGGCATTTCGCCACCTCGCCGAGCGGCCATGGGGGTCTGCTACCGGGGGGTCGGCAGTGTGTCAAGAATGCACGTGGCTGTGGCGCCGCGGTCGTAACGGCCGCGCCGGGACGCGCTCGCGCTACTGGCTTGCCCAGACGATGCGGTGCATCCAGGCCAGTTCCGGCAGCTCGAACGTGTAGCCCTCGTGCGCCGGGTTGAGGCTGCGCAGCTCGACCCGGCGGGCCGAGCGGCGGGCCAGCTCCTTGGCCATCACCTCGCCGTTGCGGGTGCGCACCACGACGCGGTCGCCGCGCCGCACCGGGGCGGCCGGCGAGACGATCACCAGGTCGCCGTCGCGGAACACCGGCTCCATGCTCTCGCCGCTGATCTCCAGCGCGTAGGCGTTGGGGTCGGCGACCTCCGGCAGCCCCACCTCGTCCCAGCCGGCGCCGACCGGGTAGCCGCCATCGTCGAAGAAGCCGTCGCCCCCGGCCTGGGCGAGACCGATCAAGGGCACCCGGCGCGTGGTCACGCCACCGCCGGCCGCGGCGCCGCGCGACGGTGCCGCGTGCGGCAGCACCCGGGCGCCGAGCACCAGGGCGGTGAACGCGTCGAGCGACGAGCCGGTGGCGTTCAGCACCTTGGCCAGGCTCTCGGTGCTGGGCCAGCGGGCGCGGCCGTCGGGCATCTTGCGCTTGGACGGGTTGAACGTGGTGGCGTCGAGCCCGGAGCGGCGCGCCAGCCCGGAGGCGGAAAGCCCGTGCTCCGCCGCCAGGGTATCCAGCGCCCGCCAGACATCTTCATGCTTCATGTTGCGTCAATCTATCGTGACAGGGCGCGCTGTGCAATCGACCGCCATCAGGTCATAGGAAATTTTGCTTTATTGACTTGCCAAAATCAATGCGCACTGGTTAATGTTCACGTTACGTTCCATCAGGAGTCGACGCGATGCAGAATGCCGTCGCCAACCCTCGCGAACCGGGTCGTCGCCGCGACCGCGCGCCGGGCGGGAACAGCCGGGGGAGTCCCGGCACGCCCTCACCTTGAGACCAGCGTCCGCCCCTCCCCGTCGATCCGATCCTTCAAGGAGTGCCGCCATGTCGTGCATCGTCCGCAACCTCTCGGTCCTGGCCTACGCCCAAGGCTTCACGCTCTGGCACTACAAGGCGCAGGCGCTGCGGATCGACGAGGTTTGCGCCGAGGACTATTTCGACGACGCGAGCGACCTGGTGGCCGCGGGCGACATCCTGATGGTCTCGGCCAGCGACGGCGGCCGGTTGCTGATCGCGAGCTCGGTGTGGGGGCGCATCCGGATGACGCCGTTCGCCTGAGCCCTCCGCCGCCGAGCGGGGCGCGGCCGTCTCAGGCGCGCGCGATCTCGACGCCGTGCCGGGCCTCGCCGGCGGCGGTGATCTCGAAGCGCCCGTCGGGCCGGCGCCGCGCGAGGCCCATGGCTTCCAGCCGCTCCAGGCACGGTCCGTCCTTGAGCCCCGCCGGCCGCCCCGGCGCCTCGCACAGCAGCAGGCGGTGCAGCGCGCTGCGGCAGCAGGTCTCCATGTAGGGCCGGTCGTACATCGGGCGATGATTGCCAGAACCGGCGCGGCCACGGCAAGGCTGCCCTGGCGTTCCGGCGATGGCTGCGTCAGATAGCGCGCATGACACCGGCGCTCACTCCCGCCCTGGCCAGCCTCGCCATGCCGCTGCTGCGCCGCCTCGACGCCGAACAGGCGCATGGCCTGGCGTCGCGGGCGTTGCGGGCCGGGTTGGTCGCGGGCGACCGGACAGCGCCCGAGCCACGGCTCGCGGTGCGGGCGCTGGGCCTCGCGTTGCCGAACCCGATCGGGCTCGCGGCCGGGTTCGACAAGGACGGGGCGGCGGCGCTGGCGCTGCTGCGGCTCGGCTTCGGCGCGGTCGAGCTCGGCACCGTGACCCCCCTGCCGCAGCCGGGCAACCCGCGCCCGCGCCTGTTCCGGCTGCCCGAGGAGCGCGCCATCATCAACCGCATGGGCTTCAACAACGCGGGCGTCGCGGCATTGCTGCGGCGGCTGCCGCCACGGCCGCGCCCGGTGCCGCTCGGCGTCAATGTCGGCCTCAACAAGAACGCCGCCGATCCCGCG
>CAXTVL010000312.1:0-3917 GCA_964247515.1 uncultured Acetobacteraceae bacterium
AACCTGGAGCCGACCGAGCTGACCCGAAGCTTTGACGAGGCCCGCCATGGCCCGCGACAGCTCGGCAGCGCCCCAGCCCGGCCCGAGGCGCGCCCGCAGCGCGTGCCGCCCCGGCAAGGCCTGGCCCTTGGCCGCGATCACGGCCAGCTCGGCGAACAGCGCGGCCTCGGCGCCTTCCGGCGCCTGCGCCACCGGGCGCAACGGCCCGTCGTCCTGCACCCGCCCGATCTTGCGCCGCACGCAGCCGGGGTCGCGCCCAAGCAGCCGCGCGCTGTCCACGCTGTCCACGCCGCCCGCCCGCAGGCACACGGCGCGAACCACTTCCTCCGGCATCCAGGGGCGTTCCGAGGGAGGCGGCGTGGGTTCAGGTGCCGAGGATGCTGGCGCAGGGGGGGGCGCCGGCGCTCCGTGCGGGCGCAGCAACAGGCGCCCAGCCGGCGCATGGGTGAACCCGCTGGAGCAGCGCACTTGATCCGCGAGCTGCGGGAACGCCGAGGCCAGGCGCCGGGCAGCCGGCGGGGGACGCGCGCCGTCAAGCGGCATAGACGCACCCACACATAGTCCACCGACCCGAGACCATTGCTGAACCGGGTCTATCAAGAGCTGCGCCCCGCCCGATGTGTGTCAATTTTGCGCGATTGCACGGGCAGCGGAACACCGGCCCCGGCCATGCCGGGTGAAACGGACACGGCATCAGCGGCGCTTGCGGCTTGCGGCTGAGTGGACGGCCCGTGCTACGCTCGACCCATGGACACGCTGTACGACACGGACGTGGTGGAATGGTCGGAGCGGCAGGCCCGCCTTCTGCGCGGCCTGGCCGACGGCCGCCCGGGCAACGAAGCGCCCGACTGGGCCAACGTCATCGAGGAAATCGAGAGCGTGGGGAACGAGCAGCGCTTCGCCTTCGAGAGCCTGGCCACCCAGGCGCTGCTGCACGACCTGAAATGCGCCGCCTGGCCGCAGCTCCCCTATGTCCCGCACTGGCGCGCCGAAGCCCGCCTGTTCCGGACGCAGGCGCGGCGGCGCCTCACCAATTCCATGCGGCAGAAGATCGACCTCGCCTCGATCCACCGGGACGCGCTGCGGGCGATGCCGGCCACCATCGACGGCCAGCCGCCCTTGCCGCTGCCCAGCGCCTGCCCGGCCACGCTGGACGAGCTGCTGGCCGATCCCGCCGGAGATTGAGGCCGGACCCGGCGCCATCAGCACGGCCCTGACGGCGGCGCCACGCCCGGCTGGCCGTCCGGCAGCAAGCGTTTGCTGGCCACAATCCTGGCGAGGTCGGAAGCCGAAGCCCCGTTGATTCCGGCGGCCATAGCAGCGGCCTCAATCGCCGCCCAATGCTCCACCGGGATCGATTTGCGGTGCCGCCAGACATTCACCGTCGTGCGCCGGACGCCGATGGCTTCGGCGAACTTGTCGGGGCTGGGCCACAGGTTGATCACGTCGGAGACGACATCCATGACTCAACAATTACACTACGCAACTCCTAGCGCAATACGGAATTGTAATTTGCGTTCTGGTTTCGGAACAGGCGCCGCATTACAACTTGCAATATGGATCATTCCACCACGCCAGCGGAGCGGCTGAGGATCGCGCGTACGCTGGCGGGCTATCCGAACGCGAAGGCGTTTGCTTCCCAGCATGACATCCCGCAACCGACCTACTTCATGCACGAGAAGGGCGACCGGCTGCTTCGCCCTCACGTGGCGAGCCGCTATGCCCGGCTCCTCAACGTGAGCGAGGCGTGGCTGCTGACCGGGCAAGGCGACGGCCCTGATGCGGAGGCGGCACCGCACAGCCGGAAGTCCAGCACGATCCATGAGGTCGATGTCCGAGCCGAGGCAGGCGCCGGCGGCATCGGCTCCGACCTGTCGGAGTCGTCCGAGACGGTTGTCGAGCGGTGGGTGGTCCCGACAGGCCTGCTGCGGGCGCACACGACCGCCGGCCATGAGCATCTCCGCATCATCCGGGTGTACGGCGACTCCATGCTGCCGGTGTTCCGGCCAGGCGACCGGCTCCTGGTGGACACATCGGACCGACTTCCCAGCCCGCCCGGGATATTCGTGCTTTGGGACGGGTTGGGCATCGTGGTGAAGCGCCTAGAGTTCGTGCCCTACTCTGACCCGGCGACGATACGGCTCATCTCCGACAACACGTCCTACGAGACGTATTCGCGGGCGCTGTCCGAAATCACGATCAATGGGCGCGTCATCGGGCGGTGGGATTGGACATGAGCGCACCGAGCGCCTGGATTGCGGCGGGCCTTGCTGTCGCGGCGTCTTGGCCAGCGCATGGAGCCACGCCATTCGAGGACGGGCTGACGGCCCGCACGGCTTGGGAAAACGCCGTGGCTGCGGAACCGCTGGATGTGCAGCACGGCGCGCTGTTCTGGGCCGGGGAGCGAAGCCGCCCGGTGCCACGCTCGTGCGAAGCCGGCACCGCGGGGACGCCTGCCGACAATCTAAGTTTCGTTTCCGGGTGCCGGACGGCACAGGCGATGCTGGGACCAAGCGACGCCCGCCGCCGGACCGAGCCGGAGTTCCGCCGCGGATGGAACAGCTATCAGCCGCCGTCGCAGCCGAGGCCGGTTACGGAGCAGCGCTCCCAGCAGGATTGCGCGACGATCCCAGGCGGCGCGGAACGCCTGGCCTGCTACGACGCTGCTGCTGGTCGGGCAACACCCGCCGCACCAGCCAGTGGAGACCGCGCCATGCCCGCGGCGGCCGGGCGCAAGGACGGGCTGTTTCACGCGCGGCGCGACGACACGGTCGGATGTGTGGACAGCCGAATGCTGCCCATCATCCGCAAGTTCCCGGAGCTGGAACATCCGTCCGCAGTCCTGACCACCCGCCTGGCCCAAATGGGCTGCTACCCCGTCGCGGCGGACCTCGGCTGGAGCTTGCTCGAAAACGACGGCGCCGTAGTCTGGATGCGCCTCACAAGCCCAGCCGTGACGGCCGACACGGCCATCGTGTCGATGTTCTTCGACCGGGACGGCATAATCGACGGCAACGGGCACCCGGCACGCTAAAAGTTGCGTAGCGCAATTTAAGTATTGCGCTCTAGATTGCGACTGTCAACTATTGTTCCGTGATCTACACGGAGGCGGGTTTGTCCAGTCGAGTCGTCCACGCCGCGCCGCCAGGCGCGGGAAGCCGCGCCATGACCGACCTTGCCATCCCGCCGCTGCCGCGCCAGGCACAGACTTCGCCCCGCGCGGCCTACTATGCCCCGCGCAAATCGGTTCCCGATTTCGCTGAGCTCGACGCCATCCCCTGCCTCCCCGGCCTGTTCGTGCGGCTCGCCCAGCACCAGCTCCGCGACCCCCGCACCACCAGCGACCACCTGCTGCTGATGGCGGACGGCCTGGCGGAGGCGTCGGAGGCGGCGGCGCTCGACGGCCTCCTGGCGCTCCGCGAGGCGCTGCGCACTCTGGCCTCCGTGCTGCGCGGCATGGCGCCACTGTATGGCGGGGTTTCCCAATGAGCGCGAAGTTCTACGAGGGCAGTATCGACCCGGACTTGCCATATCAGGTGATCGTTCACGAGCCGACGGGGATCAAGCGCCACCTGCCGGCGCGCCTGGACGTGCGCCAGCACAGCCGCGGCTTCGCGTGGGGGTATGAAGGCAGCGGGCCGGCGCAGCTCGCGCTCGCCCTGCTGTGCGACGCGGTGGGCCGCGCCAAGGCGAAGCTGCTGTATCAGGACTTCAAGAGCGCCGTCGTGGCCCACTGGGACCAGGACGCACCGTGGCGCATCACGGCGCCTGATATCATTGCCTGGGCGGCACGGCAGCCGGAAACGAAGGGTGCGCCATGAGGGCGCCCGTACTCGCCGGCCCCCTCGTGGTGGACCTGGCCCGGCAGACGGTGAAGCGGCTGGACGGGCAGGCAGTCTGCCTGACCGGCAGCCAGT
>CAXTVL010000313.1:0-3846 GCA_964247515.1 uncultured Acetobacteraceae bacterium
CCGACGCCGCGCCCCTTGCCGGGGCACGGGTTCGCCGCGCCATGCAGGGGGGCCGCTGACCGAGGCGGCGCCAGCCCGGCATCCGCCCGCGCCCGAGCCTGGCGCGGGGCCTCGACATCGCGGCCCGGCGCGCCTTCCCGATGGCCACCACGATCCTGCCGCTGCTGGCCGGCGGCGTGCCGACGGCGCTGCCGGGACAGGCGGAGCTGCGCGCGGCGCTCGCCGTGGCGGCGGTGTTCTTCTGGTCGTTGTTCCGTCCGGCCTCGATGCCTTCGGTGGCGGTGTTCGCGACCGGGCTGCTCGCCGACCTGCTGGGCGAGTGGCCGCTGGGGGTCGGCACGCTGGGCTTGCTGGCGGTCCACGGCGCCGCGACGCGATTGCGGCCCGCGCTGTTCCGTCAGGGGTTGCCCTCGGTGTGGCTGGCGTTCCTCGCCACCGCCGCCGGGGTCGCGGCCCTGGGCTGGGCCTTGAGCTCGTTGCTCGCCTGGCGGGTGCTGCCGCCGGCGCCGGCGCTGTTCCAGGCGGCGCTGTCGGCCGGGCTGTTCCCGCCGTGGGCGTTGCTGCTGATGCGGGCGCACCGCACCGTCGCCGAGCCGGAGCGGGCTTGAGGCGTCCTCGCCGCGAGGACCGGCACGCCGGCCTGTTCACCCGCCGCGCCCTGATCCTGGCGGGGGTGCAGGTGGCCGCGACCGGCGCGCTGGCGGCCAAGCTGTACCAGGTCCAGGTGCGCGACGGCGCCCGTTACGCCACGATGGCCGAGAGCAACCGCATCAGTGCCCGGCTGCTGGCACCCCCGCGCGGCCGGCTGCTCGACCGCGCCGGCATCGTGCTCGCCGGCAACAAGCTCAACTGGCGCGCCCTGCTGGTGGCCGAGCAGACCGACAGCGTGGCCGCGACCCTCGACAGCTTCACCCGCCTGGTGCCGCTGCCCGACCATGAGCGGGCGCGCGTCGAGCGCGAGCTGCGCCGTCGCCGCCGCTTCATCCCGGTGACGCTGCGCGACTTCCTGAGCTGGGAGGAGATGGCGCGCCTCGAGGTCAACGCGCCCGACCTGCCGGGCGTGCTGATCGACGTCGGCACCACGCGGACCTACCCGAGCGGCGGCGCGCTGGCGCATGTCGTGGGCTACGTCGCCGCCCCCAGCGAGGACGACGTGGCCGACGACCCGGTGTTGGCGCTGCCCGGCATCCGCATCGGCCGCGCCGGCGTCGAGAAGTTCCACGATGCGGCGCTGCGCGGCGAGGCCGGGGCGGTGAAGCTCGAGGTCAACGCGGCCGGCCGGGTGATCCGCGAGATGGACCGCGACGATGGCGCCCCCGGGGAAGACGTGGCGCTCACCATCGACGCGGGGCTGCAGGCGCGAGTGGTGGCGCGGCTGGGCGAGCAGAGCGCCAGCGCCGTGGTACTGGACTGCGCCCGCGGCGAGGTGCTGGCGATGGCCAGCAACCCGTCGTTCGACCCCGCCCTGTTCGACGCCGGCGTGTCGCAGGCGCAATGGGCCGCCTGGACCGGCGACCGCCTGGCGCCGCTGGCCGACAAGGCCGCGGCCGGGCTCTACCCGCCGGGGTCCACGTTCAAGATGGTGGTGGCGCTGGCCGGGCTGCGCGCGCAGGCGATCTCGGCGCACGACCGCATCGAGTGCCGCGGCTTCCTCGACCTCGGCCGCGCCCGGTTCCACTGCTGGAGGAAGGGCGGCCACGGCGCGCTCGACCTGCATGGCGGGCTCAAGCACAGCTGCGACGTGTTCTTCTACGAGACCGCGCGGCGCACCGGCATCGACGCGATCGCCACCATGGCCCGCCGGTTCGGCCTCGGCGTGCCGCTCGACATCGAGCTGCCGGGAGCGCGCGCCGGCCTGGTGCCGACCCGCGCCTGGCGACGGGGGCAGGGCCACGCGTGGAACCTCGGCGACACCCTGGTCCACGGCATCGGCCAAGGCTTCCTGCAGGTCACACCGCTGGCGCTGGCCACCATGGCGGCGCGCATCGCCACCGGGCGGCAGGTGCGGCCGCACCTCACGCGCGCCGTGGGCGCCGAGCGCCAAGCCGGCGGCGACCCGCTGGGCTGGCCCGCCATGGACATCCCCGAACGCGACCTGCTGGCGGTGCGCGAGGGCATGTACGCGGTGGTCAACGAGCCGGGCGGCACCGCGCCGCTGGGCCGGCTGGCGCTGCCGGGCGTGGCACTGGCCGGCAAGACCGGCTCGACCCAGGTGCGACGGGTGTCTCGCGAGCAGCGCGAGCACGGCTTCAACTCCGAGGCGTTGCCCTGGGAGTTGCGTCCGCACGCGCTGTTCGTGGCGTTCGCGCCGTACGACGCGCCGCGCTACGCGCTGTCGGTGGTGGTCGAGCACGGCAATGCCGGGGCGCAGGCGGCGGCACCGCTCGCGCGCGACATCATGACCGACGCGCTGGCGGCGGCGGCTCCGCTCGCGCAAAAAGCGTGAGCGGCGGCCCGCAACGCCGGCTGGTCCGCGAGGCGTCGTTCGGCCTCGCGGCCAAGCTCGGGCGGATCAACTGGCTGTTCGCGCTGCTGCTGTGCGCGCTGGCGGCGGTCGGCTACGCGGCGCTGTACTCGGCGGCCGGCGGCTCGGCCGAGCCGTACGCCTCGCGGCACCTGTCGCGATTCCTGGTGGGCCTCGTGTTGATGCTTGGCATCGCGCTGGTCGACATCCGGCTCATCGCCCGCCTGGCCTGGCCGACCTACGCGGTGGCGCTGGGCCTGCTGGTGCTGGTGGCGCGCATGGGCCATGTCGGCAAGGGGGCGCAGCGCTGGATCGAGCTGGGCGGGATGCAGTGGCAGCCCAGCGAGTTCATGAAGATCGCGCTGGTGCTGGCACTCGCGGCCTGGTTCCACCGCGCGAGCCTCGAGCGCATGGGCAACCCGCTGTTCCTGCTGCCCGCGCTGCTCGCCGTGCTGGCGCCGGTGGCGCTGATCCTGAAGGAGCCGAACCTGGGCACCGCGGTCATCACCGCCGCCGTGGGCTTCACGGTGTTCCTGGGCGCCGGGCTGCGCTGGTGGATGGTGGCGCTGCTGCTGGCCGGCATCGGCGTCGCGGCGCCGCTGGCTTACGGCCACCTGCACGACTACCAGCGCGCCCGGATCGTGACCTTCCTGCATCCGGAGCAGGACCGGCTGGGCGCCGGCTACAACATCATCCAGAGCAAGATCGCGCTGGGCTCCGGCGGGCTGTGGGGCGAGGGCTACCTGCGCGGCACCCAGGAGCACCTAGACTTCCTGCCCGAGAAGCAGACCGACTTCATCTTCACCACCTTGGGCGAGGAGTTCGGGCTGGCGGGCGGCCTGGCGCTGATGGGCTTGCTGCTGCTGATCGTGCTGGCCGGCATGGCGATGGCGGTGCGCTGCCGGCACCGCTTCGGCCGGCTGCTGGCGCTCGGCGTGTCGATGAACTTCTTCTGCTACGTGTTCGTCAACCTGGCGATGGTGATGGGTGCCATCCCGGTGGGCGGCGTGCCGCTGCCGCTGGTGTCATACGGCGGCTCGGCGATGATCATGGTGATGGCGGGTTTCGGCCTGCTGATGTCGGCGCACGTCCACCGCGACGACCTGTTCGGCGCCGACCGCGACGGCTGAGCCACGGCGCGCGCCCGTCAGGTTGGCGACAGCTTGGCCTGGTAACAAGGCGGTCTCACCTGACCAGGGACGAGGCCATGAAGATTCAGAATATGGTGCAGGTCGCCGTGGCCGCGGCCGCTGCGTTGCAATCGACACAGGCGGGCGGAGCCAACTTCACGTCGCTGCTCGGCGGCTCGTCGTCCCAGGATGGCACCGCGTTGGCGCACGGTGCCGGCGGCTACGGCGCGGCGGGCTATCCAACCCAGATGC
>CAXTVL010000314.1:0-3811 GCA_964247515.1 uncultured Acetobacteraceae bacterium
GGCCACGGCTTCGGCATCGGCCCCGGCGCCGGCCGCCTGGCCGCCGACCTCGCCACCGGGGCGGCGCCACTGGTCGACCCGACGCCGTTCCGCTTCAGCCGGTTCAGCGACGGCTCGCCGATCGTGATCGAGGCTGGGTTGTGACGGTCAGATCGTGACGCCGAAGCTGGCGGCGATGTGCTGCGCCAGTGCCTCGGCGACGCCTTCGCGCGGCTCGCGCGCCTGCAGCAGCAGGATGGCGCAGTCGGGCAGCATCGGCAGCGACTCGTCCGGCGGCAGTGCCCGCAGCCCGTCCGGCAGCCAGGTGATCGGCGACACCGTGACCGCGAGCCCGGCCAGCACCGGCGCATGGGTGCCGGCCAGCGTCGCCGAGGTGTAGGCGACGCGGTAGCGCCGGCCGATGCGCTCCAGGGTACGCAATGCGGCGATCCGCCAGGCGCAGTCGCCGGCCGCCAGCGCCAGCGGCAGCGGCTCGCGCCGGTGCGGCGAGTTGCGTTCGGCGGTGATCCAGTGCAGCGGCCCGCGCCACAGCTCGGTCGCGGGCCACGCCGCCGGCTCGTGCCCGCCGCTGCACAGGATGAGATCCAGCTCGCCGGCGCGCAGGCGGGCCACCAGGTCGCTGCTCGGCATGCACAGCACGTCGACCTCGACCGCCGGATGGGTGTCGGCGAACCGCTTCAGCGCCGCCGGCAGGTGGGTCAGCGCGTAGTCGTCCGGGGTGCCGAGCCGCACCGTGCCCTGCACCGAGGGGGCGTGGAAGGCGGTCCAGATCTCGTCGTTGAGCGCCAGCAGGTCGCGCGAGCGCTCCAGCAGGTACTGGCCGTGCGGGGTAAGCTGCACCGCGCCGCCCTTGCCGCGCTGCAACACGCGCTGGCCGAGCAGCGCCTCCAGCCGCTGCACCTGCATCGACACCGCCGACTGGGTGCGCCCGACGCGCTGTGCGGCGCGGGTGAAGCTGCCTTCCTCGGCGATGAACGCGAAGGCGCGCAGCAGGTCGGGGTCGATGGCCAGCGGGGTCTGCATGATTATCAGTGTTGCTGATGGCTATGATGAAAGCAATTCGTTTGTCTCATTTCTGGCGCGGGATCATCTTTGCCTGGTCCACCCAGCACAGGAGGCTGCGATGACCAACTTGGTGAGCCGGCTTTGGCACGGCGTCGGGGACGCGATGCAGCTCCGCAGAATGCGCCGCGAGCTGGCGCAACTCGACGACCGGATGCTGCAGGACCTGGGCATTTCGCGCGCCCAGGCGGCGTTCGAGGCCGACCGGCTGGTGCCACGGCGGCACGCGAGCCCGCACCCCAAGCTCTGACGATCCGACGCTTCCATATCGATATAAGAATGGATTATCGTCGGCCGGATTCGGAGGACCGGCATGTGGCAGCGTGGTCGGGCGGGGTGGCGACCGCCCAGCCCCCTCCCGACCCCCCCGCTGCCGGTCGCGGCGCCGGCGCCGCTGCTGCTGCCGGCACCGAAGCTGCCGGGGCATCTGCTGGCCGGCGCAAGGGTGCTGCCCGACCGCATCAGCGCGCTGTCGTTGCTGCCCAAGGGCGGCCTGGTGGTCGAGGTCGGCGTGGCGCTGGGCGACTTCTCGGAGCACCTGATCGGCGCCTGCGAGGCTGACCACTTCGTCGCCATCGACACCTTCCGGCTGCACGAGTTGCCGCTGTTCTGGGGTCAGCCGCGAAGCCACTGGTTCGGCGCGCTGACCCACGGCGCGTTCTATCGCCGGCGGTTCGACGCCATGATCCGCGCCGGCCGCGTCTCGGTGGTCGAGCAGGACAGCGCCGCGGCGCTGGCGGGGCTGGCCGACGCCAGCGTCGACATCCTCTATCTCGACGCCGACCACAGCTACGAGAGCGTGGCGCGCGAACTGGCGGTCGTGGCGCGCAAGATGAAGCCGGACGGCACGCTGATCCTGAACGACTACGTCATGCACGACGCGACCGGGCCGTATGGCGTGGTGCGGGCGGCCAACGAGTTCATGGTCAGGGAAGGCTGGGAGATGGCCTATCTCGCGCTGCAGCCGAACATGTACTGCGACGTGGCGCTGCGGAAGGTTTAGCGCCCGCGAGCGGCCGCGGGGTCGAACGTCCGCACCCGCAACGTGTCCGACGTTGCGGTGAGCCGCCTGGGATGTTTCCGCGTCAGTCCCGCAGGAAGGCGAGGATGTCCTCGTTGAACCGCTGCTGGTGCGTCTGTGGCAATCCGTGCGGCGCCCCCGGGTACACGTGCAAGATCGCGCCGGACACCAGCTTCGACGACAGCAATGCCGCGCTGCCGATCGGGACGATCTGGTCGTCGTCGCCGTGTACGATCAGCGTCGGCTTGTCGAACCGTTTCAGGTCGTCGGTGTAGTCCACCTCGGAGAACTCGTGGATGCAATCGAACTGGCCCTTGAGGCCGCCCATCATGCCCTGCAGCCAGAAGGAGTCGCGCACGCCCTCCGACTCGGCCGCGCCGGCGCGATTGTAGCCGAAGAACGGCAGCGACAGGTCGCGGTAGAATTGGGCGCGGTTGTCGAGCATGGCCGCGCGCAACGTGTCGAACGCCGCGATCGGCAGGCCGCCCGGATTGGCCGCGGTCTGCAGCATCAGCGGCGGCACGGCGCTCACCAGCACCACCTTGGCGACGCGCCCGGTGCCGTGCCGGCCGATGTAACGCGCGACCTCGCCGCCGCCGGTCGAGTGCCCGACCAGGACGAGGTTGGTCAGGTCCAGCGCCTCGATCAGCTCCGCCAGGTCGTCGGCGTACTGGTCCATGGTGTTGCCGTCCCAGGTCTGCGTCGAGCGGCCGTGGCTGCGGCGGTCATGCGCGATGACGCGGAAGCCGCGCTGGCCCAGGAACACCATCTGCCCGGCCCAGGCGTCGGCACTGAGCGGCCAGCCATGCGAGAACAGCACCGGCTGCCCGGCGCTGCCGTCCTTGTAGAAGATCGAGGTGCCGTCCTTCGTCGTGATCGTGCCCATCGTTCGATTCCTTCAAGAAACTGTGCCTGCGGTTGGTTGGAGTCCTCATGGTGGTGGAGTGTCGCGGCTGCACCGGGCCGCTGCCCGGACCCCGGTGGCCGTCACGGTTGGATGAATGCGCCGCCGTGCCGGGGCGATGCAAGCGTCTTCCGCCGGCGAAGACGCGGTTTCGACGCCAACCGCGAAGCGCCGGCATCCCGCCTCAGCGCCACCCGAACAGAAGCTCGATTTCGGCGCGCGACGGTTCAGGGAGGGTCGGGCCGGGCAATCACGCGATTTTGGCGGCGGGTCTGGTGCGGCGGGTGGCGGGCTCGCGCCGAACCGCCATCCATTTCTTCGAGCCCAGCACGCCTTCCAGCAAAGCCGGCACGTACAGGTCGGCGTCCAAGCGAGGAAACCGGATGCCGAGGCCCGGAGCCTCCACTCCGATGATGGCGAGGTCGGCACGCGAGGTCCCCGCCAGACCTTCCGCGTTGCGGGGCGCGAAGCCGATCTCGACGCCAGTGGTCAGCAGCACGATCACCCGGTCGCGCCCGCCATCGTAATGCGCGCTCGCCGCGCGTGGATCGCCCAGGCGCTCCTCGCCCCGCGCCTTCGCCGCCTCGAACCGCTCCATGGTGAACTCAGCCATGCATCTCCAAGCAAAGCCATGGGCCGCGTCAACGCCGCCCGAACAGGCGCTCGATCTCGGCGCGCGACAGCTTCAGGAAGGTGGGGCGGCCGTGGCTGCAGGTGGCGGCGCGCGGGGGCGCCTCCATGCGCCGCAGCAGCGCCGACATCTCCTCGGCGCCGAGCCGCCGGCCGGCGCGGATGCTGCCGTGGCAGGCCAGGCGGGCCACGGC
>CAXTVL010000315.1:0-3798 GCA_964247515.1 uncultured Acetobacteraceae bacterium
CACCGCGTGGGTGCGCGGGTCAAGCCCGCGCATGACGAGTTGGGAGGCAAGTCACGGGAACCGGACACCAGTGGGTCAAGGTCGGAGTCCGGCTGCGGCGACAACAGCAAGGCGCCGGGCTTCCGCGAGGGCCGCGGTCTGCGCCAGGTTGAGCTGCTCCGCCATGGGAGACTCGTCCTTGGCGGCCCGCACGTCGACCGTGACGCTGCATTTGGGGCCGCGCCGCGCACCCCGGCGGCGACGTCCCGGCAGAACTCGCTGAGCGGCGTCTTGGTGACTTAGGCGAAACGCCGCCCGGTCAGGCTTGGCCACGGGGCCGAAGCGGGTGGCGCGGGCGCGAGTATCGGGTGACGCCAGCCTACGCCCGGATGATGGTCCCGTTGCCGCTTTCGATGAACAGCTCCAGCAGGCAGGCGTGCGGCTGCCGGCCATCCATGATGACGGCGCCCTTCACGCCGGCGCTCACCGCCTCGACGCAGGTCTCGACCTTGGGGATCATGCCGCCGGAGATCATCCCGTCGGCGATGCCCGCCCGCGCCTGCGCCACGGTCAGTTCCGCCAGCATCTTGCGGTCGCGGTCGAGCACGCCGGCGACGTCGGTCAGCATCAGCAGCCGGGACGCGCCGAGCGCCCCGGCCACCGCGCCCGCCACGGTGTCGGCGTTGATGTTGTAGGTCTGCCCGCCCTCGCCCACGCCCACCGGGGCGATCACCGGGATCAGCCCGGCGCCGGTCAGCGCGTGGATCACCCGCACGTCGATGTGCTCCGGCTCGCCCACGAAGCCGAGGTCGAGCGCCTGCTCGATCAGGCTGTCGGGGTCCTTGTGCATCCGCCGCAGCTTGCGGGCGCGGATCATGCCGCCGTCCTTGCCGCAGATGCCCACGGCCAGCGCGCCGGCGCGGTTGATCAGGTCGGCCACGTGCTTGTTCACCGTGCCGGCCAGCACCATCTCGACCACCTCGACCATCGCCGCGTCGGTCACGCGCAGGCCGTCGACGAAGGTGCTGGTGATCGCGAGGCGCTGCAGCATGGCGTTGATCTGCGGCCCGCCGCCATGGATCACCACCGGGTTGACGCCGACCTGCTTCAGCAGCGCGATGTCGCGGCCGAACATCTCGGCCAGCCGCTGGTCGCCCATGGCGTGACCGCCGTACTTGATCACCACCGTCTCGCCGGCGTAGCGGCGCATGTACGGCAGCGCGTGGACCAGGATGCGGGCCTGATCCTGCGCGGTCTCGTGGATCGGCAGGTCGAGCGGGTCGAGCGTCCCCGGCAGTGCGGTCGGCGGCGGCACGGTCTCGGACATCGGCGCTCCTGTCAGGTCACGGGTCGGCCAGTTCGGCCAAGGTAGCGCGCAGCGCCGCGATGCCCAACCCGGTCTCGCTGCTCGTCACCAGCGGCGCCACGTGCGCGGCGGGGTGCTCGCGCGCCAGCGCCGCCACTTCCGCTTCCTTGACCGCCAGCTTGGGCGGCTTCACCTGGTCGGCCTTGGTCGCGACCAACTGATAGGTCACGGCGGCGCGGTCGAGCAGGTCCATCACCGCGCGGTCGCTCTCCTTGACCTCGATCCTGGCGTCGAGCAGCAGGATCACCCGGCGCAGCGTCGGACGGCCGCGCAGGAACTCGAACATCAGCCCCTGCCAGTCCTCCTTCACCTCGCGCGCCGCCTGGGCGTAGCCGTAGCCGGGCATGTCGACCAGCACCAGGCGGCGGCCCAGATCGAAGAAGTTGAGCTGCTTGGTGCGCCCCGGCTGGCTCGACGCGCGGGCCAGGGCGCGGCGGCCGGTGAGCGCGTTGATCAGCGTGGACTTGCCGACGTTGGAGCGGCCGGCGAACGCCACCTCGGACAGCTCGGCCGGCGGCAACTGGTCGAGGCGCTGGGCGGCGAAGAAGAAGTCGCACGGCCCGGCGAACAGCAGCCGCCCGGCCTCGATCCGCGCCGCCTCCCGCTGCTCCGCCTCGGCCTCGTCCTCGGTCACGTCACGTCGTCAGGTCCGGGCCAAGGCGGGCCGGGCCAGCCGGGTGCGGCGCATGATCAGCCATTGCTGGGCGATGGTCAGCGTGTTGTTCCAGCTCCAATAGATCACCAGCCCGGCCGGGAAGCGCGCCAGCATGAACATGAAGATCAGCGGCATGAACTGGAACAGCTTGGCCTGCATCGGGTCGGGCGGCGGCGGGTTCAGCTTCTGCTGGAAGAACATCGTGGCGCCCATGATCAGCGTCCAGGCGCTGAGGTGCAGCAACGGGCTGATCTGCGTCGGGTCGTACGGGATCAGCCCGAACAGGTTGAACACGTTGGTCGGGTCGAGCGCCGAGAGGTCGTGGATCCAGCCGAAGAACGGCGCCTGGCGCATCTCGATGGTGACGAAAATCACCTTGTACAACGAGAAGAACACCGGGATCTGGATCAGCATCGGCAGGCAGCCGGAGGCCGGGTTGACCTTCTCCGCCTTGTAGAGCTGCATCATCGCGGTCTGTAGCTTCTGCGGTTCCTCCTTGTACTGCTCCTTGAGCGCGGTCATCTTCGGGCCGAGCAGCTTCATCTTGCTCATCGAGCGGTACGACTTGTTCGCCAGCGGGAAGAACAGCAGCTTGATGAACAGCGTGAAGATCAGGATCGCCACGCCGAAATTGCCGGTGTGCTGGTACAGCCAGTCGATCCCGTAGAAGAACGGCCGCGTGATGAACCAGAACCAGCCGAAATCGACCGCCTTCCAGAACGCCGGGATGCCCAGCTCGGCCTGGTAGCGGTCGAGCAGGTGGACCTCCTTGGCGCCGGCGAACAGCCGGCTGGCCAGCATCGCGTCGCCGCTGGGCGCCACGCTCTCGGGCTGCGCCAGGCGGTAGGCGACCTGGTAGCCGTCGGCCGGGTTCACCGTGTGGGTGAACTCGACCACCGACGGCACCGCCTGGTCGGGCACCAGCGCCGCCAGCCAATACTTGTCGGTGATGCCGGCCCAGCCGCCGGGCGAGGTGGCGCTGTACGCCAGGCCGCCGTTCTTGTCGCCGTCGCTCTTGACCGCCGCGTACTTGTACTCCTGCAGCGTGCCGCCGACGACGCCGAGCAGGCCCTCGTGCAGGATGTAGTAGCCGGCCACCGGCGGCGTGTAGTCGCGCCGCACCCGCTGCCACGGCGTCACCGAGACGGGTGCCGCGCCGGCGTTGCGCACCCGCTGCTGCACGGTGAACATGTAGTTGGCGTCGACCGCCAGCGTGATCTCGAAGGTCTGGCCGGAGCCGTTGGCCCAGGACAGCGTCACCGGCCGGCCGGTGTCGAGCGACGGCGCGCTCGCGGCCCACAGCGTGTCGTTGCCGGGCAGCTTCAGGCCGCTGTCGGCGCTGCTCCAGCCGAACTGCACGTAGTACGGCTGCGGCTCGCCGCGCGGCTCCAGCAGGCGGACCAGCGGGCTGTCCGGCGCCAGCGTCTCGCGGTAGTCGCGCAACACCAGGTCGTCGATGCGCGCGCCCAGCAGGCTGACGCTGCCCTGCACCCGCGCCGCGTCGATCTTGATCCGCGGCACCTTGGCCGGGGGCATGATCGGCGCGGTGCCGGCGTCCTGCGGCGTCACACCGACGGTGCCCGAAGGCAGCGGTGCCGTCGCGGTGTCGGTCTGCGCGACCTGGGGCGTCGGCGGCTTGGGCGGCAGCAGGAACTGGAACCCGGCCAGGATCGCCACCGAGATGGCGATCGCCAGGAACAAACGCTTGGTGTCCATCAGGGTCGTATCCCGCCTCGGGAGGGCGGCGGCACGGGATCGTGGCCGCCGGGATGCCAGGGGTTGCAGCGCAGCACGCGGC
>CAXTVL010000316.1:0-3794 GCA_964247515.1 uncultured Acetobacteraceae bacterium
GACCGGCTGTCCCACATACCGCACCCGGTCGTCCTGCAGCGGCGCCGTGGTCTCGCCGAACCAGCCAGGCTTGCCGGTCTGCGGCGGCGGCGCCAGGCGCGGCATGGTGCGATGGCTCAGCACCAGCGCCACGCCATGCATCCGCGCCACCGCGTCGAAATTGGCGCTCTGGATGCTGCCGCGGGCGACCGTGCTGCCGACCCAGGCGGCGTGCAGCGTGCCCGGCGGCAGCGTCTCGTCGCCGGTGTAGCGGGCGGCGCCGGTGACTTTCCCCGCCGCGTCGACCCGCGGCATCGCCGCCCCCGCCACCGCCGCGCGCCTCACCAGTCCAGCGGCCTGCCCTCCCAGTCGAGGTAGCGGTTCTCGCCGGAACCGCGGTGCCGCTCGACCACGTCCGCCACGCCACGCACGCTTGGCTCCAGCTCCATCTCCGGCTCCACGGTGCCGTCGAGCGTGCCCATGGCGGTGCGCACCCAGCCGGGATGGATCGACAGCACGGTGAGGTCGCGCTCGCGGTTGGTGGCCCACAGCCCGCGCGCCAGCATGTTGAGCGCCGCCTTGCTGGCCCGGTATAGTTCCAATCCGCCTTCGAGATTGATGGCGGTGCTGCCGCGATGCGACGACATGAACGCCAGGGTGCCGCCCGGCATCGCCAGCCGGTCGAGCAGATGGCGTGCCAGGCGCATCGGGCCGAACGTGTTGGTCAGCATGATCTCGGCGAACTCGGCGTCGCTCGCCTCTGTGACGCTCTGGTGCAGCGGCCCGTAGATGCCGGCGTTGAGGTAGACCACGTCGAACCGCCGGTCCCCGAGCGAGGCCAGGAACGGCGCGATCTGGCTGGCGTCGGTGACGTCGATGCGGGCCACCGCCAGCCGCTGCGGGTCGGCCTCCCCGACCGCCCGCAAGGCGCTGGTGTCGGCGCCGTCGCGCGCGGTGCCGGTGACGTGCCAGCCGCGCGCGAAGAACTGCTCGGCGAGGCCCAGGCCCAGCCCGCGTTCGGCGGCGACGATCAGGATGTTGTTGCTCATGGGCGGGCTCCGATCAGAGTGCGGTGTAGCCGCCATCGGCCATGACCAGCGCCCCGGTCATGAAGCTCGCGGCGGGGGAGGCGAGGAAGGCGATGATTTCGGCGATCTCGGCGGCCTGCGCCACGCGGCCGATCGGGTGCGCGCCGCCGTAGCTCGCCAGCGTCGCCCGGCTGTCCTCGACGATGCCGGCCAGGATGTCGGTCTCGACCACGCCGGGGGCGACGGCGTTGGCGCGGATGCCCTGGCCGCCGTACTCGACGGCGATGGTCTTGGTGAGCTGCGCGATGGCGCCCTTGGAGGCGGAGTAGGCGGCCAGCTCCTTCATGGCGATGCTGGCCACCACCGAGACCACCGAGACGATGGCGCCGCCGCCACCCGCCGCCATGACGCGCACCGCCTCGCGCGAGTGGACGAAGTTGCCGCGGGCGTTGACCGCCATGATCGCGTCCCAGTCGGCGACGCTGGTGTCCAGCAGGGGCTTGTTCAGCGTGCGCCCGGCGTTGTTGACCAGGATGTCGAGGCCGCCGAACCGCTCGACCGCCAGCGCCGCGGTGCGGCGCGCCGTGTCCTCCTCGGCCACGTCCCCGGTCAGGGTGGCGACCGCCTCGCTCCGCAACTCGTGCACCGTCTCCAACAGGTCGCTCGCGACCACGCGGGCACCGCGGGCGTGCAGCAGCTCCACGGTGGCGCGGCCGATGCCGCGCGCGGCCCCCGTCACCACGGCGACCTTGCCGGCCAGGTTCCAACTTTCGGGCATCGTTGCCATCCGGCGCTCCATGCGAGAGCGGATAGATCAGGTCTCGCGCCGGGAAAGAAAATGCCCCGGATACTTAGCGAGCCTGTAAGCAGGGCTTCGCAATGCCGAGCATCCCACCCAACGACTACGCGGCCTTGCGCGCCTTCGCGGCGATCGCCGAGGCCGCGAGCTTCACCCGGGCGGCGAAGACGCTGGGCGTGTCGTCCTCGGCGCTCAGCCAGGTCGTGCGCGGGCTGGAGGAGCGGATCGGCTGTCGCCTGCTCAACCGGACCACCCGCAGCGTGTCGCTGACGCAGGCGGGGCACGCCCTGCTGCGCGATGCCGGCCCGGCGCTCGAGGCGATCGGCGCCGCGTTCGCCGAGGCGCGCAACCAGGGCAGCCGGGTGGCCGGCGTCGTCCGGGTACACAGCTTCCCGATCGCCGCCACCAACTGCATCGAACCCATGCTGGCGGGCTTCCATCGCCGGTTTCCCGACATCGTGCTCGACCTGACGCTCGACGACGCCGTGATGGACCCGGTGGCCGGCGGCTACGACGCCGCCATCAGGATCGGGGAGGTGATCGAGCGAGACATGGTGGCGATCCGGCTGGGGCCGGAGCTGCGCCAGGTCGTCGTGGCCTCCCCGGCCTACCTGGCCGAGCATGGCCGGCCGCAGACGCCGCAGGACCTGCTCCGGCACCGCTGCGTGCGCTGGCGCTGGCGCGGTCAGGCGCGGCCCTATGCCTGGGAGTTCCGCGAGGCCGGCCGCTGGTTCTCGGTCGCGGTGCAGGGGCCGCTCATCGTCGACCGCCGCGAGTTCAGCGTCATGGCCGCATTGCAGGGGATCGGCATCGCGTTCGCCATCGAACAGGTGGTGGCGCCATGGATCGCGGCGGGGCGGCTGGTGCCGCTGCTGGAGGCCTGGTCGGGATGGTTCCCCGGGTTCTTCCTGTGCTACCCGCGCCAGCGCCAGATGGCGCCGGCGTTGCGCGCGTTCATCGACGCGCTGCGCGCCGCGGGTGAGTGAGCCGCCGGCTCACCGCTACCGTCTCACCGGCCGACCTCGAGCGTCCCCGTGCGACGTCGCCGCAACTGCGCGGACAACGCGATGGCCAGCACCACCGCCGCGCCATTGAAGGCGTCCGTCACCCACGGCTCGGTCCCGACCAGCGACAGCCCGCTGATGGTCGTGCCCAGGAAGAACAGGCCGATGATCGTGCCCGGCACCGTGTAGCGGCCCGGCTGCCAGGTGGTCGCCCCCAGGAAGGCCGCCGCCAAGGCGGGCAGGATGAAGGTGACGCCGATCAGCGAGGGACCGGCGTTGCCCTCCGACCCGATCTGCAGGATCCCGGCGACCCCGGCCAGGGCGCCGGAGACGACGAAGCTGAGCAGGACGGTGCGGTTGACGTCGATGCCCACGAGCCGGGCGGATTCATGGTTGGCGCCGACCGCCGCGAGGGTGCGGCCGTACGGGGTCTGGGTCAGCAGGAACCAGGTCACGGCGGCGATGGCCAGCATGAACACGAACAGCAGCGGCAGGCCGAGGACGGATTGCACGCTGATGTCGGTGAGCAGCGGAGACAGCCCGTTGCTGATCGGGATGCCTCCCGTGTAGCCCGTCACCAATCCCCCCAGGATGCTCGACACCCCGAGCGTGCCGATGATGGAGTTCACACCGAGATAGGCGACGACGGTGCCGTTGAGCAGGCCCACCAGCGCCCCGGTGCCGACCCCGGCCAGGACCGCCAGCGGCAGCGGCAATCCGTAGCGGCTCATCGCGGCGGCGGCGACGATCGCGCACAGTCCGAGGTTGGCGCCCACCGAGATGTCGAACTTGCCGCCGATCAGCGGCACGATCAGCGCCAGCGCGGCGACCGCCAGCACCGGCTCGGAGGTGGCGATGCTGCGCCAGTTGGCCGCCGTGGGGAAGGTGTCGGGCCGCAGTGCCGAGAACAGCAGGACGACGCCCAGCAGCAGCAGGATCAGCCCGCCGCGCTCGAGCAGGTCGAGCCATGCGACCGGCCGGCGC
>CAXTVL010000317.1:0-3788 GCA_964247515.1 uncultured Acetobacteraceae bacterium
GGTCCAGGATGTGCGCGCGGTTGATCAGGCTCGGCACGAACAGCACCGTGGGCGTCGCGGCGGCATCGCCATACGCCAGCAGGCGGGAGCCGCCCTCCTGCCAGAGCACCGGCGGCTCGGGCATGTCGCGCCGCCAGGGGTGGCGGCGGTAGGCGGCGATGCCGGCGACCAGCGTCGGGTCAACCGTCCCGGCCGGGATGCCCATCCAGCCGGCGCTCCAGCTCGGCCACTCGCTGTTCGAGCCTGCGGATGGCATCGCCGCGCGCGTCAGGTGCAGCAGCAGCGGGCGAGGGCCGCGGCGGCGCATCGGCCCCGGTGGAAGAAGCGGCGGCGCTATGGAACGCCGCCGCCGCTCGCACGGCGGCCTCCAACGCGTCGTGGAGTTCGCCGTCGCCCGCCAGCGCCTGCACCTCGCTGTGCCAAATGGTCTGCCAATCGAGCACCAGTCGTCGCAGCGCCGCCTCCGCCGCGTCCTCGGTCATCGGAACCGATTTGTTCCGCGGCAATGCCACATGCTATTGTCGTCACCCTGCATCGGTGGGGAGTTGCGATGTCCAGTTCCAGCCCAAGCGAGACCGACCCCGCGGGCAGCCCGGGAGCGCCCGCCGGCGGCACGCCGGTGGTGGTCAAGAAATACGCCAACCGTCGGCTGTATAACACGGAGAGCTCCAGCTACATCACGCTGGACACGCTGGCCGACATGGTGCGGGTCGGGCGCGACTTCGTGGTCTACGACGCGCGCAGCGGCGACGACATCACCCGCGGCGTGCTGACCCAGATCATCGTCGAGGAGGAGAGCAAGGGCCGCGCCATGCTGCCGACCGGCTTCCTGCGCCAGCTCATCAGCTTCTACGGCGACAGCGTGCAGGCGGTGGTGCCGCGCTACCTGGAACAGGCGATGACCAGCTTCGCGCGCCAGCAGGAGCAGGTGCGGGTCGCGGTGCAGCAGACGCTGGCGCCGTTCCTGCCGTTCGGTATCGAGGAGGTGAGCCGGCAGAACCTCGCCATGATGGAACGCGCGCTGAGCCTGTTCACGCCGGCCAAGCGCGATCAAGAGGAACCGGCGCCCGCTCCCGAAACCGATGCCGAGCCCGATGCCGAACTGGTGGCGTTGCGCAGCGAGGTCGAGAGCCTGCGCCGCCAACTGGCGGAAGCGAACGCCGCCCCGGCCGCCGCGAAGGTCACGGCGTTGCCGACACGCGGGAAGGCCAAGCCCGCATCCGACCTGTCGCCCCCGCCTCACGCGGCGGCGGGCACGCCGTCGGGGTTGAGGCGGTAGCCGCCGCCCTCGGTGACGAGCAGGCGCGCGTTGGTCGGGTCCGGTTCGATCTTCTGCCGCAGCCGGTAGATGTGCGTCTCCAGCGTGTGCGTCGTGACCGCGGCGTTGTAGCCCCAAACCTCGTTCAGCAGGACCTGCCGCGCCACCGGCCTGGTGCCGGCGCGATAGAGGAACTTCAGGATCGCCGCTTCCTTCTCGGTCAGCCGGATGCGGCGGTTGCGCGACGGCTCCTGCAACAGCTTCGCCGCCGGGCGGAAGGTGTATGGCCCGATGGTAAACACCGCGTCCTCGCTGTTCTCGAAGATGCGCAGTTGGGCGCGCAACCGGGCCAACAACTCGGCCAGGCGGAATGGCTTGGCGATGTAGTCGTTGGCGCCGGAGTCCAGGCCGCGCACCACGTCGGTCTCGTCATCCGAGCCAGTCAGCATGATGATCGGCACCTTGATCCCGTGCCGCCGCAGCCGAGCGCACAGGTCGCGGCCGTCGCCGTCGGGCAGGCCGACATCGAGGATCACCGCGTCGAATCGCGACTCCCTTGCCAGCATCCGCATCTCGGCCTCGCCCGAGGTCTGCGCCACGCTCGCGTAGAATTCGCCGTCGACCGCGAACTGCTCGATCAGCATGTCGCGCAAAGCCTGGTCGTCGTCCACAATCAGTATCGGCCGTTCACCCGCCATCGGGGCGCTCCTCGTACTAGCTCGGCTCGCCCACCTGGCGGCATGGTCTGTGTCGCACGGTCGCCCGAGCCGGACAGGTCGGACCTGCGACGGCCAGGGCCATCGACCCGTCAGCTCATGTCGACACCGCGGTCCCGTTTCAGTTGTAGCACAATCGCGTGAGTAGCGCCCAAGTTCCACGCGTGGCGACGCCACATAGCGGATATGACCGCGCTGGTGGCCGCGATGGCGCTCCGCCCGCGCGGCTGTCCCGCGCAACCGACCTCTTCTAGTATTCGGAACGGTATGTCCCACTCGGCTACGCGCGACGGCGGCACCCCCTTGCCGGGGGCGCCGGATGACCGGCTCGGCCCGGTCCAGGCCGCCATCCTGGCGCTACGGCAAGGGGCTGCCGTGTTGCTGATGGCCGAGCCGCCGCTGATGGTCGTCGCCGCCGAGACGATCTCCGACCGTTGCCTGGCATGGCTTGCCGCTCGCAGCGCCAGCCCTTCGCGCGTCCTGCTCACCGGCTCGCGCGGCGCTGGCGTGCTGGGCGACCCGACGCTGGGAAGCGGCCCCGCTGTCACCGAGCCGGTCGCGGTGTGGCTGCCGATGTCCGGTTGTTCGCCCGGGATGGTGCGCGGTTTGGCCGATCCAGTGCTGGAACAGCTCGGCCAGCCCTGGCGCCGGGCGCCGGTGCCCGAAGGCGCCGCGGCGGCGCTTACCTTGGCGAAACTGGCGCGGCTGCTACCGGCGGTGCTGGCCGTGACGGTCGCTGGTGTCGCGGAGGGCGACCGGCGCGACTTGGTGCAGGTGACGCCCGAGGAGGTGCTCGATTTCCGGCATCGCTCCGATGCCAGCCTGCGCCTGGTGGCCGAGGCGCGCGTGCCGCTGGAGGACGCGCCGGACAGCCGCGTGCTGGCATTCCGCGGCGCCGATGGTGGTCCCGAGCACCTCGCGATCCTGATCGGGCAGCCGGAGGCCGCGACCGCGCCGCTGGCGCGCATCCATTCCGAGTGCTTCACCGGCGACGCGCTCGGCAGCCTGCGCTGCGATTGCGGGCCACAGTTGCGCGACGCGATCCGCCGCATGGCGCAAGAAGGCTGCGGCGCGTTGCTGTACCTGGCGCAGGAGGGGCGCGGCATCGGGCTGGCCAACAAATTGCGCGCCTACACGATGCAGGATCGCGGCCTCGACACGCTGGAGGCCAACCGCGCGCTGGGCTGGGAGGCCGACGAGCGTGACTTCCTGGTGGCCGCGGCGATGCTGCGCCTGCTCGGCATTGCGCGGGTCCGCCTGCTGACCAACAACCCGGACAAGGTTGCGGCGCTGGCGGCGCACGGCATCGCGGTCGAGCGGCAGTCGTTGCTGATCGCCGCCAATGGGGTCAACGATTCCTATCTCGCCACCAAGGCGAGCCGCTTCGGACACTTCACGACCTAACGCGCGGCATGGCGGTTGCTGTGGGGAGATCGGCGACCGTGCCGGCACCCAGGAGGTATCCTTGTCAGCGAACGCAGTTTCCGGCCCGCATGGCCGCGATATCAGCCCGACCGAGGCAACCCGCCCGGCGCAGCACGAGCTGCCCTCGTTCCACGAGGTGCTCTCGGCGCTGAACCCGCTGCAATATCTGCCGGTGGTCGGCACAATCTACCGGGCCGCGACCGGCGACCAGGGCAGCCCGCCGATGCGCATGGCGAGCTCGCTGGCGGCGGGGTTCGTGACCGGCGGCCCGATCGGCCTGCTCACCAGTCTGGCCGGCATCGTGGCCGACCATTTCCTGCATTTCGACCGCATCGCCGCCTCGCTGTTCGGGGCCGCGCCGGCCGGCGCCGCGCCGGATGCCACGGCGG
>CAXTVL010000318.1:0-3787 GCA_964247515.1 uncultured Acetobacteraceae bacterium
GCGGCGTTACTGGGGTCACGGCGTCGCCAGCGAGGGGGCCGGGCGGCTGGCGCGCTGGGCCATGGCCAACCTCGACCTCGACCGTCTGACCTCGACCGTCGCCACCGACAACCCGGCCTCGATGGCGGTGCTGCGCCGGGTCGGGTTCCAGCATGTCGGCACCGGCACCGAGGCATTCCTGGCGCGTGGCGGCGAGCATCCGGTGCATCGCTTCGAGGCCGGGCGGGGCGACCTGTTCGGCGAGCCGGCCGATGACGCCGCCGCCGGCGACAAGCCGCTGCTGCTGGTCGCCGCCTGCGCGCTGGTCGACGCCGACGGGCGGGTGCTGCTGGCGCGCCGGCCCGAGGGCAAGCGGATGGCCGGGCTGTGGGAGTTCCCCGGCGGCAAGCTCGACCCCGGGGAGACTCCGGAGGCGGCGCTGATCCGCGAGCTGCACGAGGAACTGGGCATCGACGTCGCCAGCAACTGCCTGGCGCCGTTCGCCTTCGCCTCGCACGCCTACGAGCGGTTCCACCTGTTGATGCCGCTCTATTTGTGCCGACGCTGGAAGGGCGTCATGACGCCGCGCGAGGCGCAGCAGCTCGCCTGGGTGCGGCCCGACAAGCTGACCGACTACCCGATGCCGGCCGCCGACCGCCCGCTCGTGCCGCTGCTGCGCGACTTCCTGTAGTCCGTTCTTGCGCTATGCTGCGGCATGAGCACGCAACCCAACCCCACCGCCTGCCTGCTGGTCATCGGCAACGAGGTGCTGTCCGGTCGCACCCGCGACCTCAACATCCACTTCATCGCGGGCAAGCTCGGCGCGATCGGGATGCCGTTGCGCGAGGTGCGGGTGATCCCCGACGTGGCCGAGGTGATCGTGCGCACGGTGAACGAGGCGCGGGCGCGCTACGACCACGTGTTCACCACCGGCGGCATCGGCCCCACCCATGACGACATCACCGCCGAGTGCATTGCGGCGGCGTTCGGCGTGCCGTGGGAGCCGCACCCGGAGGCGTTCGCGATGATGACCGCGCGCTACCCGCAGGGCGAGTTCAACGCCGCGCGCCAGCGCATGGCGACGATGCCGAGGGGCGCCACGCTGATCCCCAACCCGGTGTCGTTCGCGCCCGGCTTCAGCATCGGCAACGTGCACGTCATGGCCGGCGTGCCGCGCATCATGCAGGGCATGTGGGAGGGGCTGGAGCCGATGCTGCCGCGCGGCCGCCCGGTGATCTCGCGCGCGGTGCACGCGACGGCATTGCTGGAAGGGCGCATCGCCGCCGGCCTGTCGGCGGTGCAGGACCGGCATCCCGACCTCGACCTCGGCAGCTACCCGTACGAGCGGCCGGACGGCAACGGCGTCGCCATCGTGGCCAAGGGGCTGGACGCGGACGAGGCGGACGCGGCGATCGCCGAGGTGGCGACGCTGATGCGCGAGCTCGGGCTCACGCCGGTCATGGGCGAGCCGACGCCCGCCTGACAGGGACGACGCAGGGAAAGGCATTGCGCCGGAAGGTGGTCCGCCTCATGATTTTGGCATGGAGCACGGGTCGCGCGGCTGGAAGAGCAGTTCGGACGCATCGAAGGCTTGCTGCGCGGCATCGACGACCGCCTGCGCAAGTTCGAGATCGACGCGGGTGAGATGAAGGGTCGGCTTTCCAGCCTTCCTGGCACATGGGCGATGGTGACAACGGTCATCGGCGGTCAGCTAGCCCTGGCAGGTCTCATCTTCGCGGCTTTGAAGTTGGGTGAACCTCATTAACCGGCGCCGTCCCGCACCGCGTCCGGTGCTTCCAGGCGCAGCGACAGCGCGTGCAGGCCGCCGTCGAACTCGGCCTGCAACGCGGCATTGACCGCGCGCGAGCGGGCCAGGCGCGACTGTCCCGCGAACGCCGCGCTGACCATCTCGACCGTGTAGTGCGTCTCGCCGCCCGGCCGCGCGCCGCCGTGGCCCGCGTGTTGCGCGCTGTCGTCGATCACCCGCAGCGACACCGGCGCGAAGGCGGCGTGCAAGGCGGCGGCGATGCGCTCGGAACGGTCCATCGCCGCGTCATAGCCGGCAGGCGCCCGGCCGCGCAAACCCTCTTCCCAAACCGCGCCAGGGGACGCACATAGCCGGGCATGACCAAGCGCCCCACCCGCTCCCGGGCCTACGCGCCCGATCCCGCGGCGCCGGGCCGGCCGTGCGACCTGCCGGGCTGCCCCGAGGCCGGCGAGTACCGGGCGCCGAAGTCGCGCGGCTCGCTCAACGATTACTGGTGGTTCTGCCTCGAGCACGTGCGCGAATACAACGCCGCCTGGGATTTCTACCGCGGCATGACCGCCGAGCAGATCGAGGCGCAGACCCGCTCCGACACCGGCTGGCAGCGCCCGACCTGGCCGCTCGGCAGCCTCGGCGGGCGCATCGACGAGGCGCTGCTGCGCGACCCGCTGCACGTGCTGAACGCCGGGATGCGGGCGGCCGCCAAGCCGCGCGACGAGGTTCCGGCCGAACTGCGCGAGCCGCTGGCAACTTTGGGCCTGGATTGGCCGCTTACCATCGACGTCCTGAAGCAACGCTACAAATCCTTGGCCAAGCTGCACCATCCCGATGCCAACGGCGGCGACCGTGCCGCCGAGGAGCGGCTCAAGACCATCAACCTCGCGTATGCGGCGCTGCGCGGACGGGTCGCCGCCGAGCCGCGCATGGCGGCCACCGGCTGATGCGGATAGAGTGCCCCTCGCGAAATCACAGGATCGCTGGCCTATGAACAAGATCGCCGCCATCCCCGACACCGACAGCGGCGCCTATGCCGCCTCGCCGGCCATCGACCTGCCCGACACCACGGTCGACGCGCGGAGCACGTTCGGCATCGAACTCGACCTCGCGGTGCCGGCGTTCAGCGTGCGCAGCGAGCATGTGCCGGAGATCGACACCGCCTACCGCTTCGACCGCGAGACCACGCAGGCGATCCTGGCCGGGTTCATGTTCAACCGTCGGGTGATGATCCAGGGCTATCATGGCACCGGCAAGTCGACCCATATCGAGCAGGTCGCCGCCCGTCTGAACTGGCCCTGCCTGCGCGTCAACCTCGACAGCCACATCAGTCGCATCGACCTGATCGGCAAGGACGCCATCGTGCTGCAGGACGGCAAGCAAGTGACGGAGTTCCGCGAGGGGATCCTGCCCTGGGCCCTGCAGCATCCCTGCGCTCTGGTGTTCGACGAGTACGACGCCGGACGGCCCGACGTGATGTTCGTGATCCAGCGCGTGCTGGAAGTGGAGGGCCGCCTCACGCTGCTCGACCAGAACCGGGTGATCCGCCCGCACAGCGCGTTCCGGCTGTTCGCCACCGCCAACACCGTGGGCCTGGGCGACACCACCGGCCTCTATCACGGCACCCAGCAGATCAACCAGGGCCAGATGGACCGCTGGAACATCGTGGCCACGCTGAACTACCTGCCGCACGCGCAGGAGACCGAGATCGTGATGGCGAAGATGGGGTCTGAGCCGGGCAACAAGGCCGAGCGCCGGCGCATCGAGAGCATGGTGGCGCTGGCCGATCTGACCCGTGCCGGCTTCATCAACGGCGACATCTCGACCGTGATGAGCCCGCGCACCGTCATCACCTGGGCCGAGAACGCGCGCATCTTCGGCGACCTCGCCTTCGCCTTCCGTGTCACCTTCCTCAACAAGTGCGACGAGGCCGAGCGCAGCACCGTCGCCGAATACTACCAGCGCTGCTTCAACGAGGAGCTCGCGACCGGCAACTTGGTGCGCAAGGCCGGATGAGCGGCAGCCGCGACGGCGGGCGCAGCGAGGACT